>NZ_JBSFLV010000064.1:0-52060 GCF_053599215.1 Streptomyces sp. NPDC001002
CGCGAGGTTGGCCTCCAGGTGCTGGAGTGTGCGCGGGCCGATGAGGGTGGAGGTGATGCCGGGGCGGTTCTGAACCCAGGCGACGCCCGCTTCGAGAGCTTTGGTGACGGCCGGTGTCAGCCGACGCCGGCGTTGAGGAAGATGCCGCCGTCGACGACGAGGGTCTGCCCGGTGATCCAGTCGGACTGGTCCGAGGTGAGGAACGCGGCGGCGCCGCCGATGTCGGAGGGCACGCCGAGCCGGGCCAGCGGGTAGGAGGCGGCGGCCTCCGCCTCGCGGCCCTCGTACAGGGCGGCGGCGAACTTGGTCTTCACCACCGCAGGGGCGATGGAGTTGACCCGCACACCGGGCGCGAACTCGTGCGCCAGCTGGAGCGTCAGGTTGATCATCGCGGCCTTGCTGACACCGTACGCGCCGATGAACGGCGAGGCGGAGACACCGGCGAGGGACGCGATGTTGACGATGGCGCCGCCGTTGTCCTTCTGCCAGGCGTGCCAGGTCTTCTGGGCGAAGCCGAGCGCCGAGATCACGTTGGTCTCGAAGACCTTGCGCGCCACGTTCAGGTCGAGGTCGGCGATCGGGCCGAACACCGGGTTCGTACCGGCGTTGTTGACCAGGAAGTCGATGCGGCCGAAGGCCTCCATCGTGCGCTCGACGACGACGGCCTGGTGGGCCTCGTCGTGGGCCTTGCCGGCCACGCCGACGACACGGTCGGCGCCGAGGGCCTCGACGGCCCCCTTGAGGGCGTCCTCGTCGCGTCCGGTGATGCAGACCCGGTCGCCGCGGGCGAGCAGCGCCTCGGCGACGCCGTAGCCGATGCCGCGGCTGGCGCCGGTGATCACGGCGACCTTGCCGGAGAGTTCAGGCAGTTCAGTCATGTTCCCGCGTTCCCTAGTCGAGCGGTCCGCCGGCGACGTACAGGACCTGGCCGGAGACGAAGCCGGCGGCCTCGTTCGTGAAGAAGGCGATGGCGTTGGCGATGTCCTCGGGCTCGCCGACGCGGGCCACAGGGATCTGGGTGGCGGCGGCGGCCTTGAACTCCTCGAAGCCCATCTTGACGCGCTCGGCCGTGGCCTTGGTCATCTCGGTGGCGATGAAGCCGGGGGCGACGGCGTTGGCGGTGATGCCGAACTTGCCGAGCTCGATGGCGAGGGTCTTGGTGAAGCCCTGCATACCGGCCTTCGCGGCCGAGTAGTTGGCCTGCCCGCGGTTGCCGAGCGCCGAGGAGGAGGAGAGGTTGACGATGCGGCCGAAGCCCGCGTCGACCATGTGCTTCTGGACGGCCTTGGCCATCAGGAAGGAGCCGCGCAGATGCACGCCCAGGACCGTGTCCCAGTCGGCGACGCTCATCTTGAACAGCAGGTTGTCGCGGAGAACGCCCGCGTTGTTGATCAGGATCGTCGGCGCGCCCAGCTCGTCGACCACGCGCGCGATCGCGGCCTCGACCTGCGCCTCGTCCGAGACGTCGGCACCGACCGCGATCGCCCGGCCACCGGCCGCGGTGATCTGCTCCACGGTGTCCTTGCAGGCGGCCTCGTCGAGGTCGATCACGGCGACCGCGCGACCCTCGGCGGCCAGTCGTACGGCGGTGGCGGCGCCGATGCCGCGCGCGCCGCCCGTCACAACGGCGACCCGCTGCTCAGTGGTGGACATTGCTGGTTCTCCTCGCCCTGGGGAAAGTACGCCGGCCGGGGTGCCCCGGGTCGCGCTTCGGTGAGCGACCGCTTAGTACCTTCGGCAGACGTGACGCTAGAAGCCCTGGCACTCGGTGTCAACGGCACACGAGGCAGGTGTGATCCATTACCTCACCAGCAGGTCGAGCAAGCGCTCCGTGTCGGCCACCGGATCGACGGTGAGCCCGGTGTGCACCGGCCCCGGCTGCACGACCGTGGAGCGGGGCGCGGCGAGCCAGCGGAACCGCTGCCCGGGGTCGTCGCCCGCGGCCTGCCCCGCCGCCTCGCCGCCCCCGCAGACGCGCTCCACGGCCCCCAGGGCGGCCCGGATCCCGGCCACGTCGGCGTCCGGGTCGAGAGCGAGCAGCCGGGCCTCGTCGAGGTGGGTGCGGGCGCCGACGTAGGCCTGGGCACGGCAGTACACAAGCACCCCGGCGTTGATGCACTCGCCGCGCTCGACGCGGGGTACGACACGCAGCAGGGCGTACTCGAAGACGTCCCGGCCGCCGCCCTGGCCGGCCCGGGTGATGTGGCGCTCGGTGACGTGTCCGGCCATGTAGATGCTGGTCTCGCTCACTTGCCCTCCTCGGTGCCGGTGCCGGGGATGCCGGTCACGCGCGCGTGGATGTCGGCCGCGCGGGTGAGCAGGGGCCGCGCGTAGGCCCGTCGCAGGTCGTCCGGGGTGTCGAAGCCGGGTTCGCCGGTCAGCCAGGCGTCGGGGATCTCGGCGGTCACCTCGGCGAGGAGCTCCTCGGTGACCAGCGGCGCGAGCGCTGCGGCGGCCGCGGTGACGTCCGGCGCGAAGCGGGCGAGGGCGTGGTCCGAGGCGTCGTAGGGGCGGGCGGCGGACTTCTCGACGCCGGGCCAGTTGTGGTGCCAGATCATGGTGGCGCCGTGGTCGATGAGCCACAGCTCGCCTTGGTGCATCAGCAGGTTGGGGTTGCGCCAGGAGCGGTCGACGTTGTTGATCAGCGCGTCGAACCAGACGATCCGGCCCGCCTCCTCGGGGCCGATCGTGAAGGCGAGCGGGTCGAAGCCGAGGGCGCCGGACAGGAAGTCCATGCCGAGGTTGGCGCCGGCGCTGGACCTCAGCAGCTCCTGCACCTGCTGCTCGGGCTCGCCGAGGCCCAGCACCGGATCGAGGTCGATCGTCACCAGCCGGGGCATCCGGAAGCCCAGCCGGCGGGCCAGCTCACCGCAGACCACCTCGGCGACCAGCGTCTTGCGGCCCTGGCCCGCGCCGGTGAACTTCATGACGTACGTCCCGAGATCGTCGGCCTCGACGAGCCCCGGCAGCGAGCCGCCCTCACGCAGTGGCGTGATGTAGCGGGTGGCGGTGACTTCCTTGAGCATCGCCCCAGGTTACTGGGGTGTTGGCGGGCCCCGGAGACGGCCCCTGGGGCGCGGCGCGCCGACACCGACAGCAAAGCGACAGCGCGGCTTTACCCACCTCTGGGCCCACCCGCGTCAGGATCGCGACACCCATGAACAACGGGTGGTCGACGCCCGTACCCCTGTACAGATCTACGAAACATGCCATGGAAGGGAACGTCCGCATGACCAGCGAATCGCTCCACACCGCCCCGACCCCCACCCGACGAACAGTCGTGGCGGCGGTGGGCGCGGCGGGTCTCGCCGCCGCGCTGACCGCGTGCGGATCGAGCGACGACTCGTCCTCCTCCGACTCCTCCAACACCCAGGCCGGAGACAACGCGAGTGGCGGCTCGGACTCGAGCAGCAGCGCCTCGTCGGGCGCGGGTGGCGCCGCCCTGGCGAAGACGACCGACATACCCGAGGGCGGCGGCAAGATCTTCAAGGACCCGGCCGTGGTGGTGACCCAGCCGACGGCCGGCACCTACAAGGCCTTCTCGTCCAAGTGCACCCACCAGGGCTGCGCGGTCACCCAGATCACCGGTGACGTCATCGTCTGTCCGTGCCACAAGAGCGAGTTCTCGGTGGCGGACGGCAGTGTGAAGAAGGGACCCGCCACACAGCCGCTGCCCGAGCAGACGATCACCGTGACCGGGGACTCCATCACGCTGGCCTGACCCGCGCGCGCCGGGGCCCGAGCAGACAGCCCAGCACCTCGTCCGTGGTCGCGACCGTAGCGACCAATGCGAGGGTGTGGCGGATCATCGCGGGGGTGTAGTCGGAAGGCACTCCCGCGATGGCGTCGGCGGGCACGACAGCGGTGTAGCCGCGGTTCACGGCGTCGAAGACGGTGTTGGGGATCGCCACGTTGGCGGAGACCCCGGTCACCACCAGCGTGCGGCAGCCGAGGTTGCGCAGCAGCGCGTCGACATCGGTGCCCTGGATCGGAGACAGCCCGTGCAACCGTCGTACGACGAAGTCCTGTTCGGCGACCTCGATCGGGGCGGCCACCCGAACCGCCGTGGTGCCGGACAGCTGTTGGACGGGGAGCCGTTCGACGGCCCGGAACAGCCGTGCGTTGTGGTTGGCGCCGCGGCCGTCCGGACGGCGCTCGGCGATCGCGTGGATCACCTGGACGCCGCTCTCGTGGGCGGCGGCCACCAGCCGGGCGACGTTGGCGAGGGCTCCCGACGAGCGTGCCTCGTGGGCGAGTTGGGGCAGGGCACTGTCCGGTCCGACGACCCCCTGCTGGCACTCGACGGTGAGCAGCACCGTGGTCGCCGGGTCGAGCAGTTCACTGAGCTGTTCGTGCGACGGCACGGTTCCCCCTCGACGCGGCGGGCGGTGTGGAGCGAGCGGTGTTGAGCGGGCGAGACTAGCCACCATTGCGCATGGACGGAAGACGACCCATCCTTTTCTGACGTGATGTCAGAGGATCACTGGAGTTCCTCTGACACGACGTGAGAGAAGAGGGGGCCGCATGACCGTCACTCAGCGTCGGGGCCGGAAGATCATGATGACGCCTGGGGAACTGGACGAGTTCCTCACCAGCCAGCGCACCTGCCGGGTGGCCACGGTGTCGGCGGGCGGGGCACCGCACGTCAGCACGTTGTGGTTCGCCTGGGACGGGACCTCGATGTGGCTGTACTCCGTGGTGCGCAGCAAGCGGTGGACCGACCTGCGCCGCGACCCCCGGGTCGCGATCGTGGTCGACACCGGCGAGGAGTACGACGAGCTGCGCGGCGTCGAGCTGTCCGGGGCCGTGGAGTTCGTGGGCGAGGCCCCTCGCACCGGGGAGCTGCGCGCCGAACTCGACGTCCCGGAAACCCTGTTCGCCCGCAAGAACTTCCGTCTGGAGGAGATGCCGCACGACGGCAGGCATGCCTGGATACGGCTGACGCCGGACAAGATCGTGTCCTGGGACTTCCGCAAGTTGGGCGGGCGGTAGGGGACTTGCGGCGCCGGGCCGTCCCGAACGACAGCCCCGGTCAGCCCACCTTCCGCGCCGCGTCCTGCAACGCCCGTACCGCCGCCCTGATCGAGGGGCGGCGGTCGGCGTCCGCCCGCCAGACGACGTACACATGCCGGCGCACCCGCTGGACGAGCGGGACGGTGACGACGCCGGCCGGCATCGGGTGGCGGCCGAGCAGCGGGGCGATGCAGACACCCAATCCAGCCTGGACGAGGCCGAGTTGGGTGTGGGTCTCGGCGGCGCGGTGCGCGACGATCGGCTCGATCCCGCGCGAGCGCAGGGTGAACATCAGCCACTCGTGGCAGAACTCGCCCTCACCCCAGGTGATCCACTCGTCCTCGGCCAGCTCCCCGAGGTCCACCTCGTCGCGCCCGGCGAGCCGGTGCCCGGACGGCATCGCCAGGTCGGCCGGGTCGTCCAGGACGGACGCCTTCACCAGGCCGTCGGGCAGCGGCATCGGCTTGTTGTACCAGTCGAGACAGACCGCGAGGTCGAGGTCGCCGCGGACCACCCCGGCGATACCGGCCTCCGGCTCCAACTCCGTGGAGCGCACCCGCAATCCCGGATGTTCGGAGCGCAGATCGGCGAGCGCGAGGGGGAACAGACCGCGTGCGGCCGTGGGGAACGCCGCCACCCTCAACTCGCCGACCACCTGCCCCCGTTGTGCCTCCAGATCGGACTGGGCGAGCTCGACCTGCGACAGAATCCGCGCCGCGTGCTCCGCGAGCAGCCGTCCGGCATCGGTGAGCCGCACCCCCCGCCCGTTCTTGGCAAGCAACTGCTGACTCACCTCTCGCTCCAGCTTGGACATCTGCTGCGAGACCGCGGAGGTGGTGACATGCAGCGCGTCGGCCGCCCCGCTGACCGAGCCGTGCCGGGCCAGGGCGTCGAGGGTGCGCAGGCGCTCCAGATTCAACATGTAAGCGATACTACGAGATACCGATGCCGAAATCTCGATGGTGCTACGAGATCGGGTGCGGCATCGTTACGGCCATGACCACCACCGCCACTGCCAAAGCGACCGCCACCGGACCCCGCACCGACTGGCGCCTCCGCTTCGGCGTCCTCTCCCTCATCTGGGGCTTCAGCTTCCTCCTCATCAAGGTCGGCACGGACGGCTACGCCCCGTTCCAAGTGACCCTGGGGCGGCTGGTGTTCGGTACGGCGGTCCTGGCGGCGGCGATGGCCGTGAAGCGGGAGTGTCTGCCGCGCGGCGGGCGGACATGGCTCCATCTGACGGTCGCCGCCTTCCTGTTGAACGCCCTGCCGTTCTCGCTCTTCGCCTACTCCGAGCTGACGATCCCCTCCACGCTCGCGGGTATCTGCAACGCGACCTCACCGCTGTGGGGCATGGCCCTGTCCCTGGTCGCCCTCTCCGAGGACCGGCCGACCCGGGTCCGTGTGGCAGGTCTCGGCATCGGTTTCCTCGGCGTCCTGACGGTCCTCGGAGCCTGGCAGGGCTTCCATGGCCTGGACGCCACCGGCACGGCGATGGCCCTGCTGGCCTCGCTCAGTTACCCGATCGGCTGGATCTACGTCCGCCGCACGCTCGCCGGCACGGGCCACTCGCACCTCTCCCTGACGGGCGCCCAGTTGCTGCTGGCGACGGTGCAACTGGCCGTCGTCACGCCCCTGTTCACCTCGCTCCCGGACCACTTCTCCCCCGGCCCGCTCCTCGCGATCGCGGCCCTGGGCGCCCTCGGCACGGGGCTCGCCGTCCTCATCCAGTACGGCCTGGTCGCCGAAGTCGGCCCCACCACCGCGCAGATGGTCACGTACTTCATCCCGGTCATCGCCACGGCCGCCGGCGTCACGCTCCTCGGCGAGTCCCTGACCTGGTCGACACCGGTCGGCGCGGTGGTCGTGCTGGCGGGGGCGGCACTCACGCAGGCGCGGCCACGGCCGCGGGGACGCGGGCGGAGGGCGGGCCTGGCCGGAGCGGGAGGACCGGCCGGGGCGGGTGAGCCGGCGAGCGCGGCGAGCAATGCTGATCCCGTGGCCAGGGCTGCGGCCACTGCCGGTCCGGCGGTCAAGGCCGCGGGCAATGCTGGCGGCGCGGTCGACACCACGGGCAATGCCGGTTCCGCTGTCGAGGCTGCCATCTCGGTCAACACCGGCGAATCCGCGGCTACTTCGAAGGCCTAGGCACCTCCGCGCCCGCCCCCGCTACACGTACCTCCGCCCATACTCCGCCCCCTCCGCCGGCCCCACCGCCGACGCGATCGCGTCGGCCAGCGGAGCCGTCTCCGCATCCGTCAGGGTGGAGACGGTGACCCGGATGCCGGGAGGCGCGTTCAGGCGGAAGCGGGCGCCCGGGGCCACCGCCCAGCCCGCGTGCAGGAGTCGGGACACCGCACCGGTCTCGTCCGGTACCGGGATCCAGACGTTGAGCCCGCTGCACCCGTGCGCCGCCACTCCGCGTTCCGCGAGCGCGTCGATCAGCAGGTCGCGCCGCCGCCGGTAGGCCTTCGCCACCGCCGCCGTGTCGAGCGCGCCGTCGGACCACAGCCGCACCACCGCCCGCTGAAGGATCCGGCTGACCCAGCCGGGACCGAGCCGGTGCCGCCCGTTGACGCGGTCGACGGTGACCGCGTCCCCGGTGAGCACGGCGAGCCGCAGATCGGGCCCGTAGGCCTTGGCGACCGAGCGCACGAAGGCCCAGTGGCGGGTGATGCCGGCCAGCGGGTGCAGGGGCAGGTCGACGATGCCGAGTCCGTGGTCGTCCTCGATCAGCAGGACCTCCGGATGCTCCCGGAGCACGGCACGCAGGGCACGCGCACGCGTGGCGGTCACCGCGGCGCCGGTCGGGTTCTGCGCGCGGTCCGTGACGATCAGAGCGTGCGCCCCGGCGCCGAGAGCCCGCCGTACGTCGTCGGGCAGTGGCCCCTCGTCGTCGACGCCGACCGGCACGACCCGCAGCCCGAGCGCCGGGACCAGGTCGAGCAGGCTGCCCCAGCCGGGGTCCTCGACGGCGACGGTGTCCCCCGGCTTGAGATGGGCCGCGAGCACCCGCTCGATGACGTCGAGCGAGCCCGAGGCGACGGCGATGGGCCCGTCCGGCACCCCGTCGGCGTCCAGTTCGGCGCGCGCGATCCGGGCCAACTCCGGTTCCACGAGGGCGTCGCCGTACAGCACCGGCTCCCGGTCCCCCTGCGCTGCCGCCGCCGCGAACGCCTCGCCCAGGGGCGGCAGCAGTGCCGTGTCCGGGTTGCCGTTCGCCACGTCCCGGACCCCTTCGGGCACGTCCGTGCGGACGTACTCCCGTCCGGTGGTGGCCGGCTTCGACCGCACCCGGCTGCCCCGGCGCCCGGCGGTCTCGATGACCCCGCGCTCGCGCAGGATCCGGTACGCGGACGCCACGGTGTTGGGATTCACCCCCAGCTCGACCGCCAACTCCCGCATGGGTGGCAGCACTTCACCCGGCTCCAGCGCCCCGACACCCACCGCACGCTCGACGCTCGCCGCAATATCCGCTGCGCGTCGCCCTTCGATCCGATATCCTTCTAGCACAAAGCAGATTATGCACTAGCGCAATATCGGACGCAACACGCCACGAACGCCTACGGAGAACGCCATGCAGGGGACCGCCCAGCCGACGACGTCGCAGCCCGCCGCCTACACGCCGACCGACCGCACCGTCCCCACCCGCTCCGCGGACCGGGCGTCGTACGACAAGGAGTTGGTGCACTCGATACTCGACGAGGGGTACGTCTGCCACCTCGGCTTCGTCCGCGACGGCGCGCCCGTCGTGCTGCCCACGCTGTTCGCCCGCGTCGGCGACCGGCTCTACGTGCACGGTTCGACCGGCTCGCGCCCGCTGCGGATGACCGGTCAGGCCGACCCGGGGCTCGCCGTCTGCCTGACGGTGACGCACGTGGACGCGCTGATCCTGGCCCGCTCGGCCTTCCACCACTCGATCAACTACCGGTCCGTGGTCGTGCACGGCATCGCCTACGACGTGACCGACCCGGAGGAGAAGCGCGCGGCCCTCGACTCCCTCGTCGACCACGTCGTCCCGGGCCGCGCGGCGGACTCCCGGCCCGCGAACAAGAAGGAGCTGGCCGCCACCGCCGTGATCCGCCTCGACCTGAACGAGGTCTCGGCCAAGCTCCGCACCGGCGGGGTCAACGACGAGCCCGAGGACCTGTCACTCCCCCACTGGGCCGGCGTGGTCCCGCTCCGCAAGGGCTACGAAACCCCGGTGTCCGACGGCGACTTGACCCCCGGCATCGAGCTGCCCGACTACTTGACGACGCCTGCCGGGTGACCGGCCCGAACGCCTTCTCGGTCGCTCGGGAGAGCTGACTCCGCAGTCCTCCCGACTGGTCGGGGGAGCTGACTCCACCGTCCTCCCGACCGCTCGGGAGAGCCGACTCCGCCGCCCTATCGACCGCTCGGGTGGCCGACTCGACCACCCCATCGGCCGCTCAGCGACCGGTTCCGCCGCCCCCTCGACCGCTCAGGTGGCCGTCCCCCTGGCCGACAGCTCCCGTTCCGGGCCGCCGCTCGCCACCGGGTCCGGGGAGCCCTTGGCCGGGGCGGTGGACTGGGCGATGAACGCGCCGAGGAGGACGATCGCGCCGCCGATGATCTGCGGAGCGGACAGGTGCTCGCCGAGCAGCACCCAGGCCAGCACGGTCGCGATGACCGCTTCGAGACACGCGACGACGCCCGCGACCTGCGGAGAGAGCCGGCGCACGGAGACCACTCCGGTGACGTAGGCGAGGACGGTGGCGATCAGGACGATCCAGGCCAGCAGGACGGCGGCCGAGACGGAGGTGCCGTTCATGTCGGCGGAGCCGCTGAGCAGGGACCAGTCCATGGTCCACGGGCGTGCCACGACCGTCAGGACGAGGGCGCCGATCAGCAGCCCGAACGCGATCACGCCCAGCGGGTCGGGCGCGTCCTCGCCGGCGTCGCTGCCCTGGTCGGACAGGACGAAGTAGCCGACCTGGCAGCAGGCTGCGGCGAGGGCGAGCAGCAGGCCGACCGCGTCGAAGCTCAGGCCCGACCAGACCTCGACGACACAGGCGAGGCCGCCCACCGCGAGGACCACACCGAGTGCGGCGGCGCGCGTCACCGGCCGTCGCTGCACGAACCGCACCCAGCCGAGGACGAGGGCGGGCGCGAGGTACTCGACCAGCAACGCGACCCCGACGGGTATCCGGGATATCGCCGCGAAGTAGCAGGCCTGGACGCCGGCCACGGCGAGCAGTCCGAACCCGGCGAGCAGCGCGGGGCGGCGGCGCACCAGCGCGCGGTGGCGCACGGCGACCGGCAGCATCACCAGGGCGGCGCCCGCCACCCGCAGCCACACCACGTGGAGCGGGTCGAGGCCCGCCTCGATCAACGGTTTGGCCGCGACCCCGGATCCTCCGAAGGCGATCGCGGACCCGACCGCGAGACCGAGCCCGACGCCCTTGCCGGGACTGCCCTGACTGCTCTTCGACGTCTGCACCCGGACATGATGACAGGGCACGACAGGAGCGTCACCCCTGATGACTCCTGTCTCACCGGCTGGACGAGCCGACCCGCCATCACCGGCTGGACGATGCGAACCGCCGTCACCTGCTGGACGAGCCGGACTGCGGCAGGAAGTCCTCGACGCGGGCGGCCACCTCGTGCCGGTCGATCCCGGCCCGGTCCAGCACCTCGACGGCGCGCGCCTGCGGGTCCACGACGAGCGCGGCGAGCAGGTCGACCCCGCAGGCCGGTGCGTCGCCGCGACGGGCGGCTCGGTCGCAGGCGTACCCCATCGCACCGGCGGCCAGCGGCGACAGCCCCTCGCTCTCCTTCACCACGGGTACCGCGCCGGAGTCCTCGACGCTGCCCTGCCAGCGCAGTCCGTAGCCGATGCTGCGCTGCACGAGGTAGCCGAGCAGCCGGGCGATCTCGGGGCCGTCGTCGAAGACGGCGCGCACGTCGGGGTCGTACTCCAGGAGGGAGTGCAGCAGATGGGCGGTGTCGATCTGGCGGTCCCCGTCCCGCACCGCGCGGCGGCGGGCAGCGGTGACGACCGCAGCCAGCTCCGCGGTGAGCGTGGCGGCGGTGTCCGCGCGAGGGCCGAGGGCCTGCTCGCCGACCGACTGCCGAGGGATCCGGGGTTGCACATCCCCACCCCATCAGTCCCAGGGCATTCGGTCATCCCCGGACGGAAGCATCTTCCCGTCCCACGCAGAGTGGACTCAGGCGGCCGAAATCTCCTCCTTACGGATGAGATCAGGCCGTTCCCCACCCGGGGGCGCGCGCCGCTGTACCGTGCGCCGGTGCGCAACCACGGCGCCCGGGTCGCTCGTCCCCATGGGACGTGGAGAGCAGGTGCTGGCTGGTCGCGCTGCCGGCCGTCGACGGCAAACAGTACGTGTACCGGGTGTACGCCCCGGAGGACGCACTGCCCGCCGACCTGTTCTGGGACGCCTGGCACTGCCACGACGAGAGCGCACTCCCGCGCGCGTGGGACCTGTTCGACGCGGCGCTGATACGACGGGTCGGCTGAAGCGTTTCCCACGATCTCCTTTGTCCGGTTCATTTCTGACGGTTCATCAGTCTTGAACATTGCGGTCCGTGCGGCTACGTTCCGCGACACCGGAGCCCGAATCGAAGGGGTGGTCGCATGGCCGAAGTCAGCGCGGAGGCACGCATCGGTGCCCCCGCCGAGAAGGTGTGGGCACAACTCACCGACTGGTCCGCGTACGGCGAGTGGAACGCGACCCACACCAACTTCCCCAAGGGCGGCCCCGAGACGCTCGCGGTGGGCGGGACCTTCCAGGAGAACATGAAGCTGATGGGCTTCCCGGCGGAGGTCGACTGGACCATCGAGGAGCTGGAGCCGGCCCGGGTGTTCGCGATTCGCGGCAAGGGTCCGATGCAGGTGACCGTGGCCACGCGCTACACGCTCATCCCGGACGGCGACGCCACGACGGTGCGCATCGACGGCGAGTTCACCGGTGCCGCCGTCTCGTTGATGGCGGGCAAGCTCAAGGACTCGGCGACGGCCGCGCTGGACGAGTCACTGCGGAAGCTGGACGGGCTGGTGGCCTGAACGATGGCCGGGCCGGCGACCTGACTGTCGGCCTGACCGGCGCCGGACACGCGAAGGCGCCCCGCGGATCACTCCACGGGGCGCCTTCCTCACGGCGGGGAGGCCGTCAGCACGTACCGGTTCTCATCGCTTTCGTAGACCTTCGTCAGTCCTCGTCGGCGAGGATCAGGTACAGCTTCTTGCGGGCGTCGTTGATGACGCTCAGCGCCTTCTCGCGCTGCTCCTTGCTGCCGGTCTTCCAGACCTGGCCGAAGGCCTCCATCAGGCCGAATCCGGCCTGCCGGATCTCGCCGAGGGCCTCCCAGTCGACGCCGCGGGAGGCTTCCTCCCAGGGCGCGTCCGGGCCCTCGTCGGCCGCGGTGCGGCCGGCCTCGGTGAGCGAGAACAGCTTCTTGCCGCCCTCGGACTCACTGGTGATCAGGCCCTCGTCCTCCAGCAGCTGGAGGGTGGGGTACACCGAACCGGGGCTGGGCTTCCACGCCCCGCCGCTGCGCTCGGCGATCTCCTGGATCATCTCGTAACCGTGCATCGCACGGTCCTTGAGCAGGGCCAGGATCGACGCGCGTACGTCGCCTCGCCGTGCCCGTCCGCGCGGTCCGCCCCGACCCCTCGGCCCCCAGGGCCCGGGACCGAACCCGGGTCCACCGAAACCGAAGCCGGGACCGGGACCAGGTCCACCAGGACCCCCCGGCCCGAAGGGCCCGAAGGCACCACGCCGACCGTCGAAACCGCCTCGGCCGCGAGAGCCGGGGCCACCGAATCCATGCTCATGTCCATGGGAACGCATCGCAATCACTCCATTCATTCGTTGATCTGTCGCGATGCGTCAACGATATATCGGAACCGATCGCCTGGCAAGCCCCCTCCTCAATATCTCGGTGGATCCGGAGCCCGGCGTATGAATACTGACTGTTCATGCACGCTGACCAAGTGGATGTGACCAGCGAGATCGTCGCGTCCCTGATCCAGGAACAGTTCCCTCAGTGGAGCGGCGAGGCGATCCGGCTCCTGCCGTCGACCGGGACGGTCAACGCCATCTTCCGGATCGGGAACGGCCTCTCGGCGCGTTTCCCGCTGCGCCTCGCCGATGCCGCCGAGGCGCTGGCGGTGCTGGAACGGGAAGCCCGGGCGAGCGCGGAGCTGGCGCAGGTGTCCCGGTTCCCCGTCCCGGAACCCGTCGCCCTGGGGAAGCCCGGAGCGGGTTTCCCCATGCCGTGGTCGGTCCAGACCTGGCTGCCGGGAACGGTCGCCGTTGATGCCGACCCGAGTGGGTCGGACGCTTTCGCCGAGGATCTCGCGGCCTTCATCGCGGCCCTCCGGGACGCCGAGACGCATGGGCGGCTGTTCGACGGCGACAATCGCGGCGGCGTTCTCGCGGACCACGACGACTGGATGGCGAAGTGCTTCGTGGAGAGCGAGGGGCTGCTCGACGTGCCCCGGCTGCGCCGGGTGTGGAGCCACTTCCGGGAACTGCCCCGCACGGCTGCCGACGTGATGAGCCACGGTGACCTGATTCCCGGCAACGTACTGGTCGCGGGAGACCGGCTCAGCGGGGTGCTGGACACGGGCGGCTTCGGCCCGGCCGACCCCGCGCTGGACCTGGTCGGTGCCTGGCACCTGCTGCGGCCGGGTCCGCGGGAAGTGCTCCGGCGGACCCTGGCCTGCGACGACCTGGAGTGGGAGCGCGGCAAGGCGTGGGCCTTCGAACAGGCGATGGGTCTTGTCTGGTACTACGTCGACACCAACCCGACGATGAGCAGCCTGGGACGCCGGACGCTCGACCGCATTCTGGAGTCGACGGAGTGACGGCGAGCGGGCTTCAGCGCCGCCGCAGGCGCTTGTCGGTGATCGGCGGGGTGGGGTCGATGTAGAAGTCGCCGGGATTCACGTCGACGCCGGGTGGGACGATCTCGTCGATGCGGTCGAGGACGTCGTCGCCGAGTTCCACGTCGGCCGCGGCGAGGAGGTCGGTCAGCTGCTCGGGGCGGCGCGGGCCGATGAGCACCGCGGTGACCGCCGGATGGGCCCGCACGAAAGCGATGGCCAGATGCGGCAGCGGCAGCCCTGCCTCGGCGGCCAGAGCGGTCAGTTCGCGCACGGCGTCGGCCTTGGCCCGTACACCCGGCTGGTCGAGATCGAACATCTTCGCCCCGAGACCGGCGTTGCGATGCCCGGCGGTGGGATCCGAACGCCCCGAGAGCCAGCCGGAGTTGAGCGGCCCGAAGGTCAGCACGCCCATGCCGTAGCGCTGGGCGGTGGGCAGCACCCGGCTCTCCACACCGCGGGTGAGGATCGAGTACGGCGGCTGCTCGGTGCGGAACCGGTGATGGCCGCGGCGCTCGGCCGTCCACTGGGCCTCGACGATCTCCTCGGGCGAGAAGAACGAGCCGCCGACGGCACGGATCTTCCCGGCCCGGACCAGGTCCGACAGGGCGCCGAGGGTCTCGTCGATGTCGGTGTATGGGTCGGGGCGGTGCATCTGGTACAGGTCGACGTGGTCGGTGTCCAGGCGGCGCAGGCTGTCGTCCAGCGCACGTCGGATCCAACGGGCCGAGCCACCGCGCCTGTTGGGGTCCTCGCCCATCGGCAGCCCGAATTTTGTGGCCAGGACGATGTCGTCGCGGCGGCCCTTCAGCGCCTTGCCCACGATCACCTCCGACTCGCCGCCGGAGTACACGTCGGCGGTGTCGACGAGGTTGATCCCGGCGTCCAGTGCCGTATGGATCATGCGGACCGACTCGTCGTGGTCGGTGTTGCCCATCGCGCCGAACATCATCGCGCCGAGTGCGTACTCGCTCACCGACATGCCCGTGCCGCCGAGAATCCTGCGCTTCATCAGGGGTACCTCCAGGTGCGTGCTTGCTCCCCACCAGACGAGCACGTCTCCCGGCCGGGGCGGGAGACCCGCTCCGACCGGGGGTCCAGCAGACCCCCTTTGGCACGGCCGCTCCCCAGGTCAGCCGGTCTACCGTGGTGGCATGGCCCAGGAACCGAACAGCGAGCTGCGGGACTTCCTCCGCTCGCGCCGCGCGAAGATCACCCCCGAGGAGGTAGGCCTGGCACCCCAGCCCGGCGCCCGTCGCGTTCCGGGCCTGCGGCGCGAGGAGGTCGCCCAGCTCGCCGGCGTCAGCGTCGACTACTACGTCCGCCTGGAGCGCGGCCGCCACCTCAACGTCTCCGCGTCCGTCCTGGACGCCATCGCCCGCGCCCTGCGCCTCGACGAGCTGGAGCGGACCCACCTGTTCCGGATCGCCAGGCCGGCCCGCACCCGTCCTCGCCCGCTGCCGCCGCAGCGCATCCGCCCCGGTCTGCGCCTGCTGCTCGACAGCCTCACCGACGTACCCGCCCTGGTGTACGGCCGCCGCATGGACGTCCTGGCCGCCAACGACCTCGCCCGCGCCCTGTACACGGACTTCGAGGCCCTGCCGGCCCGTGACCGCAACATGGCCCGCCTGGTCTTCCTCGACGACAACTTCCGGACCCTGTACGCCGATTGGGAAGGCGCCGCCCGCGGCATCGTCGCGTCACTGCGCCTGTACGCGGGACGTCACCCGCACGACCCCGCGCTGGCCGAGCTCGTCGGCGAACTCTCCGTCCAGGACGCGGACTTCCGCCACTGGTGGGCCGACCACGACGTGTTCCAGCGCACCCACGGCACCAAGCACTACCACCACCCCGTCGTCGGCGAACTCGTCCTGGGCTACGAGGCGTTCGCCCCCACCGACGACCCCGAGCAGATCCTGGGCATCTCCACCGCCGAACCAGGATCCGCCTCCGCGGAGCGCCTGAAACTGCTGGCCAGCTGGTCCCGGTCCCCGCAAGACCCGACACCGGCCGCCCAACCGGACACCCCACGCCCCTGAAGCCGCTCGGCTCAGTGGCCCCGGAACGCCTCCTCCAGCCACCAGGCGCCGTGGTCCCGGGTCACCTTGGCGTCGATGAGCAGCGGCGCCGTACGCGGACCGGAGAGCCAGTCCCCGACCGTCTTGAGGTCGGCCCTCGTACGGACGGTGACCGCCTCGAAGCCGTACCCGCGGGCGATCGCGGCGAGGTCCGTCTCCGGGAAGGTGACCGTGTCCAGCGGATGGCCCTCGGGCCCGAAGTGGTGGACCTCCGCCCCGTAGGCGTCGTCGTTGTAGACGACGACCACCATCGGCAGTCCGAGCCGACGCACGGTGTCCAGTTCCACGGCGCTCATGAGGAACCCGCCGTCGCCGAGGGCGGCCACCGGCAGCCGGTCCGGGCGGGCCAGGGCCGCACCGATCGTGGTCGCGAGACCCAGGCCGATCGACTGGAAGGCCTGCGTGAAACAGAACCCCTCGTGGTCCGGCACGGACAGATAGGCGCTGGGATAACCCATGAAGTTCCCGGAGTCCACGCCGACCACCCGCTCGGCCGGCAGCAGGTCGTCCAGCGCGATGCTCAGCGTCCGCGGATCGATCCGCTCCCGGGTGCCCTCGTCCTCGTACGGCACGTCCCGCCACCGCGCCCGCGCGGCGAGGGCGACCCCGACCTCGGGCGTCCGATACCCCTCGCGCCGCTCGCCGCCGCCCGACTCCAGCGCCCGCCGCGCGGTCCGTGTCACGTCACCGGTGACACCGAGATCGACCTCGCGGTGCACGCCGAGCGCGGCCGGATCGTCGTCGACCTGTACGACGGTGGCGTCGGCGCCGATGAGGTTGCCGTGCCGCATGGTCCACATGTTCAGGGCGCAGCCCCAGCCGACGATCAAGTCGGCGCCCTGAATCAGTTCCGCGGCCAGGGGTGAGGCGAAACCGCCGGACACGTCGAGGGACCAGTCGCCGCCCTGGAACAGGCCCCGGGCGACGGCGGATGTGGCCAGCAACGCGCCGTACCGGTCGGCGAGTTCAGCGAGGGCGTCCCGGCTGTCCGGCGTCCGCGCGCCTCGCCCCGCCACGAAGACCGGGCGGCGCGAGCGGTCCAACAGCCTTACCAGCTCCGCGAGTTCGCCCGCCGAGGGCTCGACCAGCACAGGTTCGGGCTCGGGGCTGAAAGCCCGTACCGCATCCAAGCCCTGCGCCTCGCCCAACGCCCGTGCCACTTCGTCCGGCACGTCCAGGGCCTGTACCTCCAGCGGGAGGTCGAGCAGCACCGTGCGCCGCTCGTGCCGGGCCCGGTGCAGCGCGGCTAGGGCCTGGGCGACCGCGTCGTGGGCCGTCGTCAGGCGCGCGGTGACGGCGCCGACCGAGTGCGCGATGACCGCCTGGTCGATACGGAAGTTGGAGTTCGGCTGCGTCGCCTCGGCGGCCAGGACCAGCAGCGGCGTACGGCTCTTGGCGGCCTCGGCGATGCCGGTGACGGCGTTGGTCAGCCCTGGCCCCTGGTGCACGCTCACGGCGGCGACGATTCCGCTGGTGCGGGCGTACGCGTCGGCCATGGTGGCCGCGCCGCCCTCGTGCCGGGCGGCGACGAAACGGGCGCCCGCCGCGACCATGGCGTTGGTGAGGTGGAAGTTGCCCGAGCCGACGACGCCGAAGACGTGGTCGACCCCGGCCGCGGTCAGCGCCCGTCCGACGGCCTCGGCGACCTTCACGACCGCTCCACCAGGGCGAGCACGCGCGCGGGGGCGCCGGATCCGCTGACGATGGGCAGCGGCCCGGCGAGGACGACGGCACCGGTGGGCGGCAGCGCGCCGAGGTTCTGCAGCTGGGTCAGGCCGTACTTGTCGCTGCCGAGCAGATACGAGTGACAGGGGAACGCCGGTTCGAACGAGTGCGCCCGGCCCGCGTCCGTGCCCACCGTCTCCACGCCCAAGCCGATGACCGGCGCCTCCTCGGCCACCCAGCGCGCGCACTCCGCCGACAGACCCGGCGTGTGCGGGCCGTTCTCGTCGGCGTTGAGGAACGCCTCCTGCGACTCGGAGCGGGCGTCCCAGCCGGTGCGCAGCAGCAGCCAGCCCCCGTCGGGCAGCGGCCCGTGCTCCGCCTCCCAGGCCTTGATGTGATCCACCTCGACGAGGAAGTCGGGGTCCTTGGTGGCCTGTTCGGAGAAGTCCAGCACGGCTGCCGGCGCGATCAGCCGGCCCGCCGGCACCGACGCCACGTCCGTGAGGTCCTTCCCGGTGACCCAGTGGACCGGCGCGTCGAAGTGGGTGCCGGTGTGCTCACCGCTGCGGAAGTTGTTCCAGTACCAGGCCGGGCCCCGGTCGTCGTACCGGCTGATCTCCTCCAGCTCGAACACCTGGGTCTGCCCGAACTCCGGCGGCAACTGGATGACCGGTGTGGACGACGACAGTGGCGACGTGAGGTCGACGACCTCGATCGAACCCCCGCGCAACCCGGCGAGCAGCGCGGCGAGAACGGACGGCTGGGACATGACGGCCTCCTGGGACGGTGCTGAACTCACGACCGCGCACAACACGCTGACGCGCGCCTGCGCCTCCACGTTAGAGCCGAATACGAGCCTCCCCCTGGGCAGCCCGCCTCAAAATCGGTCCAGCGAACCCGAATTGGCCTTGGCCGACCGGTCCACTCGGCCCATACCGTCAACCGCATGCCTATCCGAATCGTCGATGCCTTCACCGACCGTCCCTTCACCGGCAACCCGGCCGGGGTCCTGCTCCTCGACGCGTTCCCGGACGACGAACGGCTCCAGCAGGTGGCCCTGGAGGTGAATCACGCGGAGACCGCGTTCGCGCAACCGCTGCCCGAGGGCGGCGCGGCCGACTGGGCGCTGCGGTGGTTCACGCCCACCACCGAGGTCGACATGTGCGGTCACGCGACGCTCGCCACGGCCCACGTCCTGCACGTCACCGGTACCCACGAGGGTCCGGTGCGGTTCGCCACCCGCAGTGGTGTCCTCGGGGCGACGCCGGAGGCGGACGGCTCGATCACCCTGGACTTCCCGACGGCCCCGCTCACCCCGGTCGAGGTCCCGGACGGTGTCGCCGACGCGTTGGGCGCCGAGCCGCTCGTCGCCTTCGACACCGGTCCGAACGTCGGTGACCTGGTGCTGGAGCTGGCGGACGAGAAGACGGTGCGCGCGCTCGCGCCGGACCATCGGGCCCTGGCCGCCTTCTCCGAGCGCGGGATCATCGCCACCGCTATCGCCGAGGACCCCACCCGCGGCTACGACTTCGTCTCCCGCTGCTTCTTCCCGCGCATCGGCATCGACGAGGACCCGGTCACCGGCAGCGCCCACACGGCCCTCGCGCCTTTCTGGTCCGAGCGCCTGGGCCGCCCCGACCTGACCGGTCTGCAGGCCTCGCCCCGCTCCGGCCGCGTCGGCACCCGGCTGCGCGGCGACCGCACCCTGCTGAACGGCCGCGCGGTCGTCGTCATCGAGGGCGAGCTGCTCGCCTAGGGCTTTCGAAAACCCCGCCGAAACCCAGGGCCAAAAGCCCCTGCCGACGGTCACGCCGTCGGCAGCCAGCCCACCTTCCCCGCCAGCAGCGCGTACCCCACGAACGCCCCGATGTCGAGCAGGGAATGCGCCACCACCAGGGGACCCACCCGGCCCCACCGGCGGTACAGGAAGACGAACACCAGGCCCATCACCATGTTGCCGAGGAAGCCGCCGATGCCCTGGTAGAGGTGGTAGCTACCGCGCAGTACGGAACTGGCCACCAGCGCGGCCCCCGGCGTCCAGCCCAACTGCCCCAGTCGGCGCAGCAGATACCCGACGACGATGACCTCTTCGAGGATCGCGTTCTGCATCGCCGACAGGATCAGCACCGGGTACTTCCACCACACGTCGGGCAGCGCCTCGGGCACCACCGTGAGGTTGAAGCCGAGCCCGCGGGCCGCCAGGTAGAAGGCGATTCCGGTGCTGCCGATCACCGCCGCGATCCCCGCGCCCCGGCCGAGGTCGGGCCACGGCCGGGTGCGGTCGAAGCCGAGTGTGCGCAGGCTCTGCCCCTCCCGCAGCAGGAAGTGCGCGACGAGCAGCACCGGCACCAGGGCCGAGGTGATCCCGAACAGCTGCCAGGCGAGATCGAGCCAGGGCCGGCCCGGCGCGGCCGAGGCGTTGAGCGTCGCGGCCTGGTCCTTGAGACCTCCTGGTTTCGTAACCGATCCGACAAAACTGATCAGGGCGGACACTCCACTCGCACCGAGCGAAAGCCCCAGAACGAGCAGTGTCTCGTCACGCAGGATCCGTCGTGAGGGCCCCTCCTGAGGAAAAGAATCGGCCACCGGACCCGCCTCTGCCTGCACACCTGCCTCCAGTTGTTCAATCCCGCCTCATGCCCATCTTCGCCCCGCTAGGGTCTCGAAAGAACATACGAAGATCGTGCGTGACAGGCCGTCGGGGGGACGGACGCCGTACGGGCGTGCCTCCCCCGTTCCATGCCGTACGGCTGTAATCCGGCACGAGGTTCAACAGGGAGGGGCACCACCGTCATGGGACGTCACAGCTTGCCCACTCAGTATGGGGCGGGCGTCAGCGACCCCCGTCCCCGCGCCCGCCGCCGCACGGTCGCCGTCGCCACGGCCCTGGTCCTCACCGTCGCCGGCGGCACCGCGGCCGCCGCCAAGAGCGGCCTGCTCTCCTTCGGCACCTCCTGCCAGGACGACCCGGTACGGATCTCGCTCGCCGCCTCCCCCGACATCGCCCCCGCCCTGACGGCCGCCGCGAAGCGGGCCCGCACCGAGGACATCACCTCCGACGGCCGCTGTGTCGCCGTCACGGTGAACGCCCGCGAGTCGTACAAGGTCGCCGACACGCTGGGCGCCGGCAAGAAGATCGACGAGCAGGTGTGGGTGCCGGACGCCGACCTGTGGATCCAGCGGATCACCGCCGACAGCGGCGCGACCGACGTGACCCCGTCGGGCGCGGTGGCCTCCACGCCGGTCGGCGTGGCCATGGTGCCGGCCGCGGCCAAGTCGCTGGGGTGGCCGAAGAAGACGTACAGCTGGATCGAACTGGCCGGTGCCACCCTGCAGAGCGACTCGCTCAAGCTCGGCGCGGCCGATCCCTCGCGCAGTGCGACTGGGCTGCTCGCGCTGACCCAGATCGGGACGGCCGCCTCGGGGCTCAAGGACGGCGACACCCAGGCGGCGGCGATGATGAAGACGCTGTCGCAGCGCACCTCGGACACCGACGGCCAGGTCCTGGACACGCTGCCCCGGGACTCCTCGGGCACCGAGCAGGGCAACCCCAAGCGCAACCAGGCGCTGATCCTCACCGAGCAGGCGGCGTACACGTACAACACGTCGAACGACACCGACGGCAGCCTGGACATGTTCTACCCGAAGGACGGCTCGCCCCGGCTGAACTACCCGTACGCGATGGTCGACCAGCTGACCACCGACCAGAGCCGGGCCGCGCTGCGGTTCATGAACTACCTGCGCCAGCCGGAGCAGTTGACGCTGCTGGAGAAGTACGGCTTCCGCACGGACGACGACCAGGCGCCGGGGGCCGTGGTCGCCAAGGCGGGCGGCGCCGGCCCGCAGCCGTACGCGGCGGCCGCGCCGCAGCCGGCCGACGACACGGCGCTCCAGGAGGCGCTCGGCACGTGGACGATCACCGTGCAGAGCGCGCGGATCACCACGGTCGTGGACGCCTCCTCGTCGATGTCGGAGCCCGTGCCGAAGACCGGTCAGTCGCGGATGGACGTCACCAAGGCGTCCCTGCTCCAGGCCCTCGCCACCTTCACCCCGGAGGACGAGATCGGCCTGTGGGAGTTCTCCACCAAGCTGGACGGCAAGAAGGACTACCGCATCCTGGTGCCGACCGAGCGGCTCGGCGACCAGAAGGCCGCCGGCACCCAGCGCGACAAGCTGTCGGCCGCGTTCAGCGCCCTGAAGCCGGTCCCGGACGGGGCCACGGGTCTGTACGACACCACGCTCGCCGCGTACCGGGCGGCCACCGAGTCGTACTCCCCCGGGAAGTTCAACGCCCTGGTCATCCTCACCGACGGCGTCAACCAGGACCCCGGCAGCATCTCCCGCACCAACCTGATCACCGAGTTGCAGAAGCTCACCAACCCCGAGCGCCCGGTGCCTCTCATCGTGATCGCCGTGGGCCCCGACGCCGACAAGGAGGAGGCCCAGGAGATCGCCGAGGCCACCGGCGGCTCGGGCCAGTCGGTCAGCAACCCGGCCCAGATCCACACGGTCATCCTCAAGGCGATCGTGGCGGCGGGCGCCCAGGGCGACACCGCCGACTGACCGCCGCCTCACCCCAGCGGCACGGGCTCCGGAAGCCCCACCGGCCAGGTGTGCACGGGATCTCCCTTGTGCATGAGCTCGCTGTAGCGCCGAGTCGTCGCGGCGAACGCGGCATCCCGCGCGAGCCCCGCCTCCAGCGCCCCGTGGAAGGTCGCCGCCTGCCAGGACGCACCGTTGACCCGACGGCGGCAGCGCTCCTCGATGACCCCCAGATACAGATCCCGATCGGCCGGCTCCACCCCCCACGCGTCCAGCCCGACCTCGGCCAACGGCAGCAGTTCGTCGCGTACGAGGGTCACCGCGTCGATCGGCGCAGTGCCGCCGTACCGGCCGCGGGGCCACTCCAGGCGGGCGTCGATGCCGTGTCGGCACGCCTCGTCGAAGTTGGCGGCGGCGGCCTCGAAGGGCAGCCGGCTCCACACCGGGCGCGATTCCTCGGCGAGGGCGCGGACGACGCCGTAGTAGAAGGCCGCGTTGGCGATGACGTCGGTGACGGTGGGGCCCGCGGGCAG
This sequence comes from Streptomyces sp. NPDC001002, assembly GCF_053599215.1. Taxonomy (NCBI): domain Bacteria; kingdom Bacillati; phylum Actinomycetota; class Actinomycetes; order Kitasatosporales; family Streptomycetaceae; genus Streptomyces; species Streptomyces sp. NPDC001002. Next base: position 22,701 of record NZ_JBSFLV010000064.1, read on the forward strand.
CACGCGATTCTCCACGCGCAGGTGCGGGACGCCGTCCGCGATGCCGTAGACCGGGCGGTTCCAGCGGTACACCGTGCCGTTGTGCAGGACGAGTTCGGCCAGGCTCGGGATGCCGCCCGCGTCGAGGACGTCGAGGGGCTCCTCGTCGTCGTGGATCGGCAGCAGCGCGGGGAAGAAACGCAGGTTCTCCTCGAAGAGGTCGTAGGCGGAGTCGATCCACCGCTCCCCGAACCAGGTGCGCGGGCGCACTCCTTGGGCCTGGAGCTCGGGCGGACGGGTGTCGGTGGACTGCTGGAAGAGCGGCGGCCGGGACTCGCGCCACAGCTCACGGCCGAACAGGAAGGGCGAGTTGGCGCCGACGGCGACCTGGACGGCGGCGACGGCCTGCGCGGCGTTCCACACGTCGGCGAAGCGGCCGGGCGTGACCTGGAGGTGCAGCTGCACCGAGGTGCACGCGGCCTCCGGGGCTATGGACTTCGAGGTGCAGGTGAGGCGTTCCACGCCGTCGATGTCGAGGACGAAGTCCTCGCCGCGGGCGGCCACGATCTGGTCGTTGAGCAGCGTGTAGCGGTCGACGTCGGAGAGATTGGAGGAGATCAGATCGTCCCGGTCGAGGGTCGGCAGAATACCGATCATCACGATTCCGGCGTCGAGTTCCCCCGCTTTCCGGTGCGCATATGCCAGGGACGTACGGAGTTCCTCGGCGAGCTGGTCGAATACCCGGCCGCCCAGCCGATGTGGGGCTATGTTGACTTCCAGATTGAACATGGCGAGTTCTGTTTGGAAATCTCGGCTCGCGATCCGTTCCAGCACCTGCGCATTGAGCATTCTCGGCATGCCGTCGGGCCCCGCGAGATTCAATTCGATCTCGACCCCCATGAGGTTCTGGGGGCGGTCGAACAGCTTCTGCTCCAGCAATCGCTCCAGCCCCGTCAGACACCGTCGGAGCTTGGCGCGGTAACGCTGCCGATCGGACAGATCGAACCCACCTGCGACGACCTTCTCCCCCATCGGAGCATCCCTCCTCTCACGGACGGGCCGAAGATCGGCCGCCGGCGTCCCGGTCACGTGGGATGATGCCCAGCCGAGCCGATCGATAACGTCCCCGTTCCGGCCCACCGACCGCTACTCTGGCCAGATGTGACCGGCGGCACATTCACCGGGCATGGGGCAGCACGCAGTTTCGAGTTCCCGACAGACTCGTGAAAAACGCCGACGAGAATGGGCCGACCGCTTCCCCGACATTTTCCGAGGTCACCGCCGTAAGGCTCGATCGGAAACGGGATGTTCCCCGCGAATCTCCGACCGAATGCACTCTTGCCGGGTACACCGGAAGCGGCTAGACGAAACATCGTCAGAACACACCTCGTATAAACTCCGCGAACAAGGCAGAGGGGTGGCGCCCGCGGTCCTGGAACCTGCCGTCGAGGTGACGTGCGGCAGGCCTCACCCACACTCCTCGTTCCCAGACCCGGCCCCGCCTCTCTGCCCCCGCGAGCAGACAGCGCCGTCCGCCCCCGCCCTCGCGCCACCGTGCCTGTCGAATGAGAGGCGACCCACCATGCCGCTGCATGTCCCCCCGGCTCCCGCGCCCGCCCTTCGCACCGTTCTCACCGCACTCGCCTCGCCCACCGCGGTCCGCGAGGCCAGGACCCCTGCCCTGCTGTGCTCCCAGGGGCCCGCGACCCCCGAACTCCCCCTGCCCGTATACGTGTTGGACGACATCACCCCGGCAGGCGCGTCCGCCACCCGGCTGGCCGGGTGGCGTTTTCTGATCCGCTGCGGCGAGCGCGCGGTGGCCGCGGCCGAGACCCGGCTGACCCCGGACGGCTGGGCCTTCTCGCACTTCTTCGAGGGGCCCTACATCGCCGCCACCGAGCGCGCCCTGCGCCAGGCCGACACCATGACCCAGCACTACCAGCCCCGCCTGCTCTCCGTGCCCGCCCTGTACATGCTCACGCTGTGGCTGCACGGGGACTGCGGCGCGGACGGCGCCACCGGCCACCCCGCGGCCACCGACCTGCTCGTCCCGCTGGCGCCCGCCCCGCCCGGTATCGCGGCCCACCGTCCGCACCGGGTCGCCGAACTGCTCCCGGTGCTGACCCATCGGGTGACTCCCGCACCTCTCCTGGGCTCGCCCGCCTGACAGAACCCTTTCGCGACGGCACTCGTACCCCGCCCCGGAATTCCGGGTGACGGGGTACGTCGCATTTCCCGGCCGCATTGTGCTCGTACGAGCAATTCAACGCTCGTACGAGCCTGAAGCGCGCTCTGACCTGGACGGACTAGCCCCATCCGACCACCGGGAACCATCCAAAGTGACAGTGCAGTTGGAATGAACCGTCCGGCCGGGTGATGCGTCATCAACCTGTGAGGAAGCGGTGCCGCTAAATCCCTGCGGATTGACGTCCGTAGGGCAACACTGGGTTCTGACCGACTTATCACAACGGGGGGCGGCCATGGACGAGACTTCCAGCCGCGAGACAGACACAACAGCCAGCACACACCTCACGACACAGCGAAAGATCCCACCAATGTGCCAGCACCAGCAACCGTGCCCCTCAGCCGACTCGGCCGACCGGGAATCCGCCCGCCTCATGGCGCACCACCCGGAGCAGGGCTGGAGCCTGCTGTGCAACGGCGTCCTGCTCTTCGAGGACACCGGTGAGCTCCTGCCGGACGGCCAGATCATCGCCCCGCACCGCCCTGAGGGCACCAACCCGGTGATGACCGCCGCCTGAGCACCACCGGGCGGTATGGCGCACCGCCCGGAGACTTGAGGGGCCGGTCGCAGGAACACTGCGAGCCGGCCCCGACGCATGTCCGGGGTCGATCACTGCGTGTAGTGCCACGTGTGCGTGCGTGTGCGCCCAGGGGTTTCCCTGCGATTGTCGAGCGATCTCCGCGCCTCTTCCGGAAGACTTCTGGACGTTTCGAGAACCGTCGGCGAGGGTGGGCGAATGGACAGCACACGAGGTCGTCAACGGCCGTTCCGACGTGTCGCCCACGACCCGCGCCCGCGTCGAGGACCTGCTCCTCAGACACGGCCACCGCAGACGCGCCACCGCCTCCGGCACCCGTGCCGCCCTGCTGGACCTGGTCTTCGACTGGTGCACGAGGAGTTGCGCACCCTCGGCGTCCCACTGGTGGTCGTCGACCCGGCGGGCTCCCCGGCCCTCGACGTGCCCGCGGTCGGCGCCGCCAACTGGTCCGGTGGCATGGCGGCCACCGAACACCTGCTCTCGCTCGGCCACCGCAGGATCGGCCTGATCGCGGGCCCGCCCCGGCTGCTCTGCTCCCGCGCCCGCCTCGACGGCTACCGCGCGGCGCTGCAGGGCGCCGCATCGAGCCCGACGACACGCTCGTCGTCCCCGGCGACTTCCACGACGACCTCCCGGAAGTCCTCTGGTCCGCTCCCCCGCTCACCACGGTCCGCCAACCGCTCGCCGACATGGGCAAGTTGGCCGTCCACACGGTCCTGCGCCTGGCCCGCGGCGAACAGCCGGACTCGCCCCGCGTGGAGCTGGGCACGGAGCTGGTGGTGCGGTCCAGCACCGCACCACCGTCACCCCGTCGCGCTACTTCAACGCGTCCCTGATCGCGAAGTACGCGGGCTTGGGCAGGAGTTGCTCGTCCCACGGCAGCGCGGCGCCCTCACCCGGGAAGAAGGCCGGGATCCACGAGTACTTGTCGGTGTAGTCCCACACCGTGATGCCCACACACCGGCGCACCGCGAGGCACGCCTCGGTGAGATCCCGGTACCAGTCGGCCTGTTGGGCCAGCTTCTCGTCGGTCGCCGGCAGGATCATCCGTACGTCGACCTCGGTGAGCGCGGTGTCCAGGCCGAGCCGGGAGAAGCGCCGGAGGTTGTCCTCCAGGGTCGTGGGATAGCCGTACTGCAGGGCGAGATGGGCCTGGAGGCCGATGCCGTCGAGCGGGACGCGCTGGGCCTTCAGCTCCTTGGCCAGGGCGTAGTAGGCATCGCTCTTCGGGCCGACCGCCTCGATGTTGTAGTCGTTGAGGTACAACTTGGCGTGCGGGTCGGCCTGGTGGGCCCAGCGCAGCGCGTCCGCGATGTAGCCGGGGCCGAGCGTCTTGTACCAGAGGGTCTCGCGGTAGGTGCCGTCCTCGTTGAACGCCTCGTTGACGACGTCCCATGAGTAGACCTTGCCGCGGTAGTGCCGTACCTCCGTCTGGATGTGCTTCTTCAGTACGGCCCGCAGCTCGTCGGCGCTCCACTCGCGGCCGGTGAGCCAGTTCGGCAACTGGCTGTGCCAGACCAGCGTGTGGGCGCGGACCCGCTGGTGGTTGGCGCGGGCGAGGTCGACGATCTCGTCGCCGTTGGTCCAGTCGAAGACGCCCTGCTGCGGTTCGGTGGCGTACCACTTCATGCCGTTGCCAGGGGTGATCATGTCGAACTCGCTGCCGAGCAGGGCCTTGTAGGCGGTGTCGGTGAGTTCGGGGTTGTCGGTGGCGCTGCCGAAGTAGCGGCCGTGGCGCTGGGCCAGGTCGGCGAGGGTCGGCTGTTTGTGGCTCGCCTGGGCCGGTGAGCCGGTGCCGATCCCGGTGGCGACCAGGGCGGCGGCGAGGACGCCGACGAGTCTGAGCCTGTTCTTGCGCATGGTGCGACTCCTCACGTGCGGGTGTGTGGGTGAGCCGTACGACCGCGGTCAGCCCTTGGTGGCGCCGGCGGTGAGGCCGCCGACGAGCTGGCGCTCGGCGACCGAGTAGAAGGCGAGGGCGGGGACCATCGCGAGGACCAGGTAGGCGAAGACGCGGGCGTACTCCGCCGAGTACTGGCCCTGGAACTGCTGGACGCCGATCGGCAGGGTCCACCACTTGGCGTCGGTGAACACCAGCAGCGGCAGGAAGAAGTTGTTCCAGCTGGTGACCACGGCCAGCACGGAGACCGTGCCGAGCGCGGGCCGCGCCATGGGCAGCAGGATCCGCCAGAAGAACCCGAAGGCGCTGCACCCGTCGAGCGTGGCCGCCTCCTCCAACTCGCCCGGGATCTGCCGGAAGAAGCCGCGCAGGATGATGATCGTCATCGGCAGCGCGAAGGCGGCCTGCGGGAGGATCACACCGAGCGGGTTGTCGAGCAGACCGAGCGAGCGCAGCAGCAGGAACAGCGGCAGCACCGCCACCGCGAAGGGGAACATCAGCCCCATCGTGAACACGGTGAACAGCACCTCCCGCCCGCGGAAGGCGAATCGGGCGAAGGAGAACGCGGCGAGCGCCGACACGGCGACCACCAGCACGGTCGTACCCACCGCGATCAGCGTGCTGTTGCCGACCAGACGCCAGAAGTCGCCCGAGCCGAGGATGTCGGTGTAGTTGCCGGTCAGCCAGTGCTCGGGCAGTCCGAAGGGGTTGCGGGAGAGCTCGTCGGTGGACTTGAAGCCGGACAGGGCCGCGTACACCAGGGGTACGACCATCACCGCGCCGACGGCGAGGAGGATCACGTGCAGCGGCAGGGTCCGTACGGCGCCTGCTTTGCGGGTCACTTGCCGTCTCCCCTCATCGTGGTGGTCGCCCCTTCGAGGTCGCGGCGGAGCACGAACCGCTGGTAGGCGAGGGCGAAGACGAGACAGATGCCGAACATGACCACGCTGATCGCGCTGGCGTAGCCGACCTGGTAGCGCTTGAAGCCGTACTGGAACATGGTCACGGCCATCGTCTCGGAGTGGTGGTCGGGGCCGCCCTGGGTCACCACCCAGACCAGGTCGAAGAGTTGGATCGACCCGATGACGGACAGGAAGACGCTGATGCGCAGGGTGGGCGCGAGCAGCGGCAGGGTGACGTTGCGGAACCGCTGCCACGCGTTGGCCCCGTCGATCAGCGCGGCTTCCGTCAACTCGGCCGGGATGGACTGGAGTCCGGCGAGATAGAGCATCATGTGGAAGCCGAAGTACTTCCACGTCATGACGAGGAACAGCGTCGCCATGACGTACGAGGGATCGGCGAACCACTCCCCGCCCAGACCGTCCAGACCGATCCCGCCGAGGACATGGTCGGCGAGCCCGGCGTCCGGTGCGAAGACCATGCTGAACAGCACGCCGGTGATGGCCTCGGACAGGACGTACGGCGCGAAGAACAGCATCCGGTACACGGCCCGTCCGCGCAGCCGCTGGTTGAGCAGGACCGCCATGGCGAGCGCGAACGGCAGTTGGAGCGCGAGCGACAGCAGCACCAGGACCAGGCAGCGCCACAGGTCGCCGAGGAACACCGGGTCCTGGAAGAGCCGGGTGAAGTTGTCCGCGCCGGTGTAGTCGGAGGGCATCCCGAAGCCGCCCCAGCGGAAGAAGGCCGCGTACAGCGCGAACAGCATCGGCAGCAGTACGAGGCCCACGAACAGGACCAGCGCGGGCAGTTGGAAGCCGACCGCGGTGAGCCAGTTCAGCGTGCGCCGCCGGGCCCGCCCCCGGGCCGAGGCCTTGGTCGGAGGCGGAGGCAGGACGGCGAGTTCGGGACCGTTCCGCTTGTCCGGAAGGAAAGTTGAGGTCATGGGCGGTCCGGGAGGAGGGGAGAGGTCCGGCTTTCCAGGAGAAGAGTGGGGATCATCGGCGGCTACTGCTCTTCCTTCGCGACCTTGGTGATCGACTGCGCGACCTGCTCGGGGGACTTGGAGCCGGCGATGAGCGCGCCGACGCTGTCGTTGACCTCCTGGCCGACGGCGGGGGCGTAGGCCTGGTCGAGGTAGAGCTGGAAGCCGGTGGCGCCCGTCAACTGGGCTTGTACGGCCTTGGTGTTGGGGTCGGAGAGGGCGCTCGCGGCGGCAGGCACCACGGGCAGCACACCGGTCTTCTTGACGAGTTCGAGGTCGGTCGTCTCGGAGGCGAAGAACTTCAGGAAGTCGACGGCCGCCTGCGGGGCGCCCCTGCGCAGAGCGTGTCCGCCGCCCCCGCCGAACACCTCGGTGATGACGCCCTTTCCGCCCTCGACCGCGGGGAACGGGAAGAAGCCGAGGTTCGCGCCGAGCCCCTTGCCGGCATCCGCCTCGACCACCGGGGCCCACTGGCCCATGAGTTCCATGGCCGCCTTGCCGTTACCGACAGTCGCGGCCTGCCCGGTCGGTGTGGAGTACGCGGCCCCGAGGAACCCCTTCTGGAACGGCTGGAGTTGGATGAGGTCCTTGAAGTGCTGCCCGGCCTCGACGAACCCGGCTGCGGTGAAGTCCTTGTCCTCGTCGGCCTTTTGCAGGGCGTCGATGCCGGCGGTGCGCATGGCGAGGTAGGCCCAGTAGTACATGCCGGTCCACGTCTCCTTGCCCGCGAGGGCGAGGGGGGTGATGTTCTTGGCCTTCAGCTTGTTCACGACGTCGAGGAAGCCGCCCCAGGTGGTGGGGGGTTCACCGATACCGGCCTGCTTGAACAGCGCCTTGTTGTACCAGAACCCGATCATGCCGATGTCGAACGGGATCCCGTACACCTTGTCGTCGATCAGATACGGCTGCTTCGCCACCGGCAGCAGTCCGTCGGCCCACGGCTTGGTCCGGTCGGTGAGGTCCTCGACGAGCCCGGCGTCGATCTGCTGCTTGAGGACGCCGCCGCCCCAGGTGTGGAAGACGTCCGGGAGCTTCCCCGAGGCGGTGAGAGCCGTCATCTTCGACTTGTAGGCGTCGTTCTCCAGCTGGACGATCTTCAGCTTCACCTTGGGGTTCTGCGCCTCGAACTTCTTGGCCAGGGCGGCCCAGACGCTCTTGGTCGGCTGGGTGGTGGAGATGTTCCACCACTCGACGGTGGTCGTCCCCGAGGACGACCCTCCGTCCGAGTCCCCGCCGCATCCGCTCAGTGCCGTCACGCCCAGACCGGCCGCGGCGGAGGCCGCGAGGAAGCCGCGGCGGGACAGTGCCCGGTCGCCCATCATGCGCTCCTTGGGGGTACGGGACGGCGTGTCCACGACCGTCCGGTGTGACCGAAAGTTTCGAAGAAGATTCAGAAAGATGCGTTGTTGCCGCACCCTAGAGACAGCCCCCAAAGGGTGGCAACCCTTTGAACACGGCGAATCCTCCGGCACACTCGATCTGCGGCCTGGCTCCGTAATATTCGTGCGCAAGGGCGAATGTTTCGCCAGCTCAGACGGCGCGGCCCGCAGCGCAGCCGGACCGGCCCGCGACCCAGCCAGTCTTAACGGAAGCTTGACGCCTCCGTCGCCGTCCTGCCCGGGCCCTGACGTCACTCTCCGCTTACGCTGGTTCGGCCGTCCGCGTGATGGCCAGAACCCACACGCCGCGACGCATCGGGAGCACACCCATGGCCACCACCGAGCACCCTCCCAGTCGCCTGCGCGAGTGGATGCTGGAGGGACTGTCCGACATGGGGAAGGCCGGCCGCGCGCGCCCGGCCGCCGAGGCGCAGCCCGCCCACAAGGGCCAGCGCTGGTACCGCGTGATGTGCCTGACCGGCGTCGACTACTTCTCCACGCTCGGCTACCAGCCCGGCATCGCCGCCCTGGCCGCCGGGCTGCTCTCGCCGGTGGCGACCATCGTGCTGGTCGTCGTCACGCTCGCCGGCGCCCTGCCCGTCTACCGGCGCGTGGCCGAGGAGAGCCCGCACGGCGAGGGCTCGATCGCGATGCTGGAGCGGCTGCTGTCCTTCTGGAAGGGCAAGCTGTTCGTCCTGACGCTGCTGGGCTTCGCGGCGACCGACTTCCTGATCACCATCACGCTCTCGGCAGCGGACGCCTCGACCCACCTGGTGGAGAACCCGCACCTCACCGACGCGCTGCACGACCACCGGATGCTGATCACGCTCGTCCTGGTCGCCCTGCTCGGCGCGGTGTTCCTCAAGGGCTTCCTGGAGGCGATCGGCGTCGCGGTCGCACTGGTCGTGATCTATCTCGGGCTGAACGTCGTCGTGGTGATCGTCGGCATCTGGCACGTCGCCACCGCAGGTCACGTGGTCACCGACTGGTCCAGCGCCCTGACCGCCGAGCACGGCAACGTCTTCGCCATGATCGGCGTGTCCCTGGTGGTCTTCCCCAAGCTCGCCCTCGGCCTCTCCGGCTTCGAGACCGGCGTCGCGGTCATGCCGCACGTCCAGGGCGACCCGGAGGACACCGAGGAGAACCCCAAGGGCCGCATCCGCGACACGAAGAAGCTCCTCACGGCCGCCGCCCTGATCATGAGCGTCTTCCTGATCGCGACCAGCTTCATCACCACGGTGCTGATCCCGGAGAAGGAGTTCGAGGCCGGCGGCCAGGCCAACGGCCGCGCCCTCGCCTTCCTGGCCCACGAGTACCTGGGCAACGCCTTCGGCACGGTCTACGACGTCTCGACCATCGCCATCCTCTGGTTCGCCGGCGCCTCCGCGATGGCGGGCCTGCTCAACCTGATGCCGCGCTATCTGCCCCGCTACGGCATGGCACCGCACTGGGCCCGCGCCGTGCGCCCCATGGTCATCGTCTTCACCCTGGTCGCCTTCCTCGTCACCTGGATCTTCGACGCGAGCGTCGACGCCCAGGGCGGTGCCTACGCCACCGGCGTCCTGGTCCTGATGTCCTCGGCGGCGATCGCCGTGACCATCGCCGCCCGCCGCGCCGGCCAGCGCAACTGGACCATCGCCTTCGCGGCCGTCTCGGCGGTCATGCTCTACGTCACCGTCGTGAACGTCATCGAGCGCCCCGACGGCGTCAAGATCGGTGCCTGCTTCATCGCCGGCATCATCCTGGTCTCACTGCTGTCCCGGCTGGCCCGCGCCTTCGAGCTGCGCGTCACCCATGTCGAGCTGGACGTGATGGCGGAACGATTCATCCGGGACATGGCCAGCCGCAAGATCCGCTTCATCGCCAACGAACCCGACCAGCGCGACAAGGCCGAGTACCGCGACAAGATCGAGCAGATCCGCAACGACAACGACATGCCGGAGCAGGAGGACTTCGTCTTCGTCGAGGTCACGGTGACGGACCCGTCCGAGTTCGAGTCGGGTCTGACGGTCCGGGGCGAGGTCCTGCACAACCGCTACCGGGTGCTGACCCTGGAGTCGTCCTCGGTCTCCAACGCCCTGGCCGCCCTGCTCCTGCACGTCCGCGACGAGACCGGCTGCACCCCGCACATCTACTTCGAGTGGACCGAGGGCAGCCCCTTCGCCAACTTCCTCCGCTTCTTCCTCTTCGGCCAGGGCGAGGTCGCCCCGGTCACCCGAGAGGTCCTCCGCGAGGCGGAACCGAACCGGGACCGGCGGCCGCGGGTGCACACGGGCTGATGCGGGTGCGCGGGGGCTGACGCGGGCGCAGATGGGCCGACTCGGGTGCGCAGGGGTTGAGCTGAACAATCGCCGCCGACCGCGGGTGCACATGGGCCGACCCGAACCGCGACCGCCGGATCGCGGGTGCGCGGGGGCTGACCTAAACAATGACCGCCGACCACGGGTGCACCCCGGCCGACCCGCACCACGCAGGCCCGACGAGCGGGCCCTACCCGGCGAACCCCCGCCGCCGCGGCCGTACCACCACCCGGCCATAGCTCTGGCGCCCGCCGACCTCGACCCGGAGTTCGACCGGAGTCTCCGCGTCCCCCGCCGTACGCACCTTGATCTTGGCGAACTCGGTCGCCAGGGAGTCGGTGTCCACCACAACCCCCGGCCGAGTCACCAGCCGCAGCGTGCCGCCCCGCATGTCGAGGTCGATGCGCAAGGTCTCGTGCGTGATCACGGCCTGGGTGAAGTCGAGCGTCACATCGCCCCAGGCCGACTCGATCTCCAGCACCCGGGGAACCAGCCACCGGTCCCCGCGCCGGACGGATCCGCCCTGCTGCTCGATGCGTACGACGTCCTTCACCTCGGCCACGACCGCCCGGGCCTCCGCCGGCAGGTCCAGCGTCAGGACGGCGAGCTCGCCCAGCGTGCGGGCGGTCAGGGCGGCCTCCACGCGCTCGTCGAGCTCCTCCGAGGTCAGCCGACCGTCACCGGCGGCGACGCGCAGCACGTCCACAACCCGGTCCCGGTCCATGTGCGAGGCCCGCAGCTCGTCCGCCATACCCTCACCCGCTCCGATCACAGTCACCCCACTAACGCTATATCGCGATACACCCGACGCTCAACCCCACGTCCGCCAAAGCGCGTTCACGGCCCTATCGTGATCCGCATGCAGTCCTACACAATCGGCCAGGCAGCGCGGCTGCTCGGCGTGAGCCCCGACACCGCGCGCCGCTGGGCCGACGCCGGCCGGGTGACCACCCACCGCGACGACAGCGGACGCCGGCTCATCGAGGGGCGCGACCTGGCGGCGTTCTCGGTCGAACTCGCCAAGGCGGACGGCGAGGAGGAGGCCCCGTCCCACACCTCCGTACGCAACGCCTTCCCCGGGATCGTCACCGCGATCAAGCTCGGGGACGTGGCGGCCCAGGTCGAGATCCAGGCGGGCCCGCACCGGCTCGTCTCGCTACTGACCCGCGAGGCTGTCGAGGACCTCGGCCTGGAGGTGGGCATGGAGGCCACGGCCAGGGTCAAGTCGACAAATGTCCACATCGACCGCACCTGACCAACTCACCTCGCCCGGCACACCACTCTCGTGCGACCGAATCCCACCTCACCCGACACACCACTCCCGTGCGGCCGAATCCCACCCACCCGGCACATCACTCCCGTACGAACGCACATGCCACCCCACACCGGCATCGCTCCAGCTCATGCGATGCGACAGGAGACTTACGCCTCGCAAATGCGCCAGTATGATCGGCGCACGGGAGGCGCCCGACGGGTTCCTCCACGAGAAGACAGAGGGAGTGGACCCGTGATGACCCGTTCCGCGCGCAGGACCCGCCGGACCCTGCAAGTGGCAGGTGCGGGAGCCGCCGCGCTGCTGGCCCTGAGCGCGTGCTCCTCCGATTCGGACTCGGACTCCACCAAGTCGGATTCGTCGGCGTCGGCGTCCTCGTCGCCGAAGCTGTCCGGCACGGTCACCGTGTTCGCGGCCGCCTCGCTCCAGGAGAGCTTCTCGACGCTGGGCAAGGAGTTCGAGAAGCAGCACCCGGGCACCAAGGTCACGTTCAGTTTCGGCGGCAGCGACTCGCTGGCCGCGAGCATCACGGGCGGTGCGCCGGCCGACGTGTTCGCCTCGGCCAGCCCCAAGACGATGGCGATCGTGACGGACAAGGGCGACGGGGTCGGCACGCCCGCCACCTTCGTCCGCAACCAGCTGGAGATCGCCACCCTGCCGGGCAACCCCGACAAGGTCGCGTCCCTCAAGGACCTCACCAAGTCGGGCCTCAAGGTCGTCCTGTGCGACAAGACGGTGCCGTGCGGCGCCGCCGCTCAAAAGGCCCTGGACGCCAGCAAGTTGAAGCTCACCCCGGTCTCCTACGAGGAGGACGTCAAGTCCGCCCTCAACAAGGTGGTCCTGAAGGAGGCCGACGCGGCGGTCGTCTACAAGACGGATGTGAAGGCGGCGGGTGACAAGGTGGAGGGCGTGGACTTCCCCGAGTCGGCCGACGCCATCAACGACTACCCGATCACCCTCCTCAAGGACGCGCCCAACGCGACGGCGGCCAAGGCGTTCATCGCCCTGGTGCAGTCCGCCGAGGGCCAGAAGGTGCTGACCGAGGCCGGATTCCTCAAGCCGTGACCCCGAGCGACACGTCCGACGCCGCGGCCGAGACCTTGGAGTCCGCCCCGCGGCGAAGGCGTGTCCGCAAGGGAGCAGTGGGCCGAGGCGTCCCACTCCCCCTCCTGCTCCCCGCCCTCCTGGGCCTGGCCTTCCTCCTCCTCCCGCTGATCGCCCTGCTGGTCCGAGCCCCGTGGAGCACCCTCCCGGACCAACTCACGAGCACGGAGGTATGGCAGGCACTCCGCCTCTCCCTCCTCTGCGCCACAGCGGCGACGGCGGCAAGCCTGGTGATCGGAGTCCCCCTGGCCTGGCTACTGGCCCGCACGGACTTCCCGGGCCGAGGCTTGGTACGGGCCCTGGTGACCCTCCCCCTGGTCCTGCCCCCCGTGGTGGGCGGCGTAGCCCTGCTCCTCGCCCTCGGCCGCAACGGCATCGTCGGCCAGTGGCTGGACTCCTGGTTCGGCATCACGCTCCCCTTCACCACGACGGGCGTCATCGTCGCGGAGACCTTCGTGGCGATGCCGTTCCTGGTCATCAGCGTCGAAGGCACCCTGCGCGCGGCGGACCCGCGCTACGAGGAGGCGGCCACGACCTTGGGCGCCTCCCGCTTCACGGCATTCCGCCGAGTGACCCTCCCTTTGATCGCCCCAGGCATCGCGGCAGGCGCGGTCCTGGCCTGGGCCCGAGCGTTGGGCGAATTCGGAGCGACGATCACATTCGCCGGCAACTTCCCCGGCCGCACCCAAACCATGCCCCTGGCGGTCTACTTGGCCCTCCAGAACAACCCAGAAGCAGCCATCGCCCTGAGCCTGGTCCTCCTGGCCGTCTCGATCACCGTCCTGGCGGCACTACGGGAACGGTGGGTGAGCCCGGCGTGACCGCGTTGAAGTACCGCGAGCGGAAGGCGTGTTGGCCCGACGTGGCTCGAAGCGAAGACGCCTCGCCAGCGGCTGGCGTCGACTGGATCAACGGCACCGCGATGGAGGCAGGCATCTGTTGGACAGGCGGCGCCTCGACGAACACCCGCTGGATGACTGCCTGATGACGAACACTCCGCCCGCAGCCGCCGACGGCGCGAACCCCCCACAGGGGCCACCCGCACCCAACAACGAATCCAGCACGGGTGGTGCGGGTGGGAACTCTTTCCCGGCCGAAGGCCGGGCACTACCCACACACCCGCACCCGACCACCGGCCTGGACGCCCACCTGATCGTCGACCTAAAAACCTTCCACCTAGACATCACCCTCAAGGCCGCCCCAGGCGACGTCGTAGCCCTCCTAGGCCCAAACGGCGCAGGCAAAACCACAGCCCTACGAACCCTCGCCGGCCTGACCAACCTCACCTCCGGCCACCTCCACCTCGACGGCACCCCCCTACACCGCACACCCCCCGAATCCCGCCCCGTAGGCGTCGTATTCCAGGACTACCTCCTCTTCCCCCACCTCACCGCCTTGGACAACGTCGCCTTCGGCCCCCGCTGCCACGGCGCCACAAAAAAAGAAGCAAGAGCCCAAGCAACAACTTGGCTGACCCGCATGGGCCTGAAGACCCACACCACCACGAAACCCCGCCACCTCTCCGGCGGCCAGGCCCAACGCGTAGCCCTCGCAAGGGCCCTCGCCACCAACCCTCGCCTACTCCTCCTCGACGAACCCCTCGCCGCCCTGGACGCCCGCACCCGCCTTGACATCCGCACCCAACTCCGCCACCACCTGGCCGAGTTCGAGGCAGTAGCAGTGCTCGTCACCCACGACCCCCTGGACGCCATGGTCCTGGCCGACCGCCTCGTGGTCATCGAGGACGGCCGAGTGGTCCAGGAAGGCACCCCCACAGACATCGCCCGCCACCCCCGCACGGACTACATCGCCCAACTCGTAGGCCTCAACCTCTACAAGGGCCAGGCCGACGGCCACACAGTCACCCTCGACACAGGTTCCGGTACCGAGATCACCACCGCGGAACACCTCACCGGCGAGGCCTTCGTCGCGTTCCCACCCAGCGCCGTCACCCTCCACCGCACCCGCCCCACCTCCACCAGCGCCCGCAATCTCTGGCACTGCGAGGTCGCCGGCCTGGAAACCCACGGCGACCAGATCCGCGCCGATCTCACCGGCGAACTCCCCCTCGCCGCCGACCTCACCACGGTCGCCGCGGCCGAACTCGACCTCCACCCCGGCGCCTCGGTCTGGGCGACGGTCAAGGCGACGCAGACGCACGCGTACCCGGCATAAAGCCTCACAGGGCCCCACAAGGCCTACGGTGATGGCCATGACCCTCAGCATCCGCAACCAGCTCCCCGGCACCGTCACCACCGTCACCCCCGGCGAGGTGATGGCGACCGTAGGCATCCGCCTCACCGGCGGCCAGAACCTCACCGCCGCGATCACCCGCGAAGCCGTCACCGACCTCGCCCTCGCCCCGGGCACCCTCGTCCGCGCCCTGGTGAAGTCGACCGAGGTCTCCCTCTCCACGGGCCCGGTCGCGGGCCTCTCGATCCGCAACCAACTCCCCGGCACGATTACCGAGATCACCACGGGAGAGGCGATGGCCTCGGTCAAAATCGACGTCGAGGGCGGCGCCCTGACCGCCGCGATCACCCGCGAAGCGGTGGACGACCTCGCCCTCAAGACCGGCGACCCCGCGGTCGCGTTGATCAAGTCGACGGAAGTCTCCCTGTCGACGACCTGACGCGAAAAGGGCTCCCGCCGGCATGCACCCGGCAGGAGCCCTTCTCTTCAACCTGTCTCAGCCATTGCAGCCGATCCAGCGCTGTCAGTCCTCGTACGCATCCAGCGGCGGGCAAGAACACACCAGGTTCCGGTCCCCGAACGCCTGGTCGATCCGCCGCACCGGCGGCCAGTACTTGTCGGCCACCGAGACCCCGCCCGGGAACACGGCCTCCTCGCGCGTGTACGCGTGCTCCCACGCACCGCCCAACACACGCGCCGTATGCGGAGCGTTCCGCAGCGGGTTGTCGTCCGCGGGCCATTCCCCCGCGCCCACCTTCTCGATCTCCGCACGAATGGCGATCATCGCCTCGCAGAACCGATCCAGTTCGATCAGATCCTCGGACTCGGTCGGCTCGATCATCAACGTGCCGGCCACCGGGAAGGACATCGTCGGCGCGTGGAACCCGTAGTCGATCAGCCGCTTGGCGACATCGTCGACGCTCACCCCGGTCGCCTTGGTCAGCGGCCGCAGATCGATGATGCACTCGTGCGCGACCAGCCCGCCAGGCCCGGTGTAGAGCACCGGGAAGTGCGGCTCAAGACGCTTGGCGATGTAGTTGGCGCTGAGCACCGCCACCTGCGTGGCCCGCTTCAGCCCCTCGCCGCCCATGAGCCGGACGTAGGCCCACGAGATCGGCAGAATGCCGGCCGACCCCCAGGGCGCGGCCGAGATCGGCCCCACACCCGTCTCCGGCCCAGCTGCGGGCTGCAGCGGGTGGTTCGGCAGATACGGCGCCAGGTGCTCGCGCACACCGACCGGCCCGACACCCGGACCGCCGCCACCGTGCGGGATGCAGAACGTCTTGTGCAGATTCAGGTGCGAGACGTCCCCGCCGAAGTGCCCCGGCTTGGCAAGCCCCACAAGGGCGTTGAGGTTGGCGCCATCGACGTACACCTGCCCGCCGGCCTCGTGGACCTGCGCGCAGATGTCCGCGACATGCTCCTCGAACACACCGTGCGTCGACGGGTACGTGATCATCAGCACCGACAGCTCGTCCCGGTACTGCTCGATCTTCGCCCGCAGATCCTCGACGTCGATCTCGCCGTCCTCGGCGGTCTTCACGACGACGACCTTCATGCCCGCCATCACGGCGCTCGCGGCATTGGTCCCGTGCGCGGACGACGGAATCAGACACACGGTCCGCTGCTCGTCCCCGTTGGCCCGGTGATACCCGCGTACGGCGAGCAGCCCGGCCAGCTCCCCCTGTGACCCGGCGTTGGGCTGCAGCGACACCTTGTCGTACCCGGTGACCTCGGCGAGCCGCTCCTCCAGCTCACGGATGAGCGTCAGATACCCCTGCGCCTGCTCGGCGGGCGCGAAGGGGTGCAACTGCCCGAACTCGGGCCAGGTGACCGGCTCCATCTCCGTGGTCGCGTTGAGCTTCATCGTGCAGGAGCCCAGCGGGATCATGCCGCGGTCGAGCGCGTAGTCACGGTCGGCCAGCTTGCGCAGGTAGCGCAACATGGCCGTCTCGGAACGGTGCTGCTGGAAGACGGGGTGGACCAGGAACTCGTCGCTCCGCAACAACGCCTGCGGAATCGTCTCCCCGGCGACCGCGTCCAGCGCGTCCACGTCCCCCGCGACCCCGAACGCGGCCCACACGGCACGCAATTGGGCCCGCGCGGTCGTCTCGTCACAGGCGATCGACACGTGATCGGCGTCGACCAGGTACAGGTTGACCCCGTTGTCCCGCGCGGCGGCGACGACCTCGGCGGCCCGCCCCTCCACGCGCACGGTGAGTGTGTCGAAGTAGGTACCGTGCACGACCTCGACCCCACCGGCCCTGAGCCCCTCGGCCAGGATCGTGGCGTACCGGTGCGTGCGCCGCGCGATCACCCGCAGGCCCTCGGGCCCGTGGTAGACGGCGTACATACCGGCCATGACGGCGAGCAGCACCTGCGCGGTGCAGATGTTGCTGGTGGCCTTCTCCCGGCGGATGTGCTGCTCACGCGTCTGCAGCGCGAGCCGGTAGGCCTTGTGCCCGTCGGCGTCCACGGACACACCCACCAGTCGCCCGGGCAGGCTCCGCGCGAACTTCTCGTGCACGGCCATGTAGCCCGCGTGCGGCCCGCCGAAGCCCATCGGCACACCGAACCGCTGCGTCGTACCGACGGCGATGTCCGCACCCAGCTCACCGGGCGACTTCAGCAGCGTCAGCGCCAGCAGATCGGCGGCGACGGTGACGAGCGCACCGAGCTCGTGTGCCTGGTCGATCAACGGCTTGATGTCCCGTACGACACCGGAGGCGCCGGGGTACTGGACGAGAACGCCGTTGATCTCACGCCCCACGACCTCGGCCGGGATGCCGTCGGCGAGGTCGGCGACCACGACCTCCACGCCGGCCGGCTCGGCCCGCGTCTGGATCACGGCGATGGTCTGCGGCAACGCGTCCGCGTCGACCAGGAACAGACCCTTCTTGTTCTTGCCCATCCGCCGGGACAGCGCCACGGCCTCGGCGGCGGCCGTGCCCTCGTCGAGCAGCGAGGCACCGGAGGTCGGCAGCCCGGTCAGGTCGGCGACCATGGTCTGGAAGTTGAGCAGAGCCTCAAGGCGGCCCTGCGAGATCTCCGGCTGGTAGGGCGTGTAGGCCGTGTACCAGGCCGGGTTCTCCATCACGTTGCGCAGGATGACGGGCGGCGTGAAGGTCCCGTAGTACCCGAGGCCGACCATGGAGTCGAGCACCTGGTTCCGATCGGCGAGCGACCGCAGCTCGGCCAGCACCTCGGCCTCGGTGCGCGCACCGGGCAGGTCCAGGGCATCGGCGTTCTTGATCACATCGGGCACCGCGGCGGCGGTGAGCTCGTCCAGCGAGCCGTAGCCGACCTGCGCGAGCATCTTGGCCCGCGCCTCCTGGTCGGGCCCGATGTGGCGCTGCTCGAACGGGATTCCCGCTTCGAGCTCGGAGAGCGGAGTGCGATGGGCGGTCATTGCGGAGGCCTCCTGGTCGGTCACGACGACCTTCGAGGGGCACCACGGCACGGGTACCCCGACGGCCTCCCCCTCTGTCATCTCAACCTGAGAGCTTCACCGGACATCCCGAGGGCGCCCGGCTTTCACCGTCGGTGAGAGCGGAGGCCTTCGACACCCGCCCTGCTTTCCAGAGTGACCTCGTCCGTGCGGTACGTGGGCCTGAGAGATTCCGGGGAGGATTTGCTCCTTCGGCGCCTCCGATGATGTCTGGAGGACTCTCCCGCACGGGGTCAGCAGCCGCTGCCAGCCTACCAGCGAGCGCTCCGCACGGGCCTTCGAGTGGCCACCATCACCAATGTGCTCTTTTGTAGAGTTTACGAGTGCGTCGCGACCACGTGGAGGCCCCGTGCAGACCGACATCGATCCACGCAACCTGATCGGCCGCAAGGCGTTCGACCGCAACGGCACCAAGATCGGCACGATCGACGAGATCTACCTCGACGACGCGACCGGCGTGCCGGAGTGGGCCGCGATACGCACCGGCCTCTTCTCCCGCGACGCCTTCGTCCCCCTGGAACCCAGCGAACTGGTCGAAGGCACCCTCCACGTCCCCTTCGAACGCGCCCTCATCAAAGACGCCCCCGACTTCGGCGTGGGCCGCCACCTCTCCCCCCAACAAGAACTCCAGCTCTACCACCACTACGGCCTCGACACAGCACCCCCACCAACGTTCCCAGACAGAGACTTCGGCAAGCTGGCAGGCACGGAGGAAGCGGACGCTTGAGGCCACCGGCCACCGGCCACTGAAACCCGCCTGGCCTGCGGGCAGTCCCACGCCGCCCCAGCCCCCCCAACCGCCTAGCCTGCGGGCAGTCGTGCCGCTGGGGCGGCACGGGTGGGCGCAGGCGGCACCCCGCAAGCGCCGGGCCGCGCGACCCACCGCTCACCCCCACCGACGGTCACGTCCGAACCCCGTCCACAGAAACCCCGGCCCCTCCACCCCCGCTTCCCTCCACCAACGGCAACGGCTCAGCCGGCGACAACTCAACGTCATCGACACGAAACGTCCGCACCCGCCCCGGCTCAGACCCCGGCGTCTCAAACCGCACAGTCACCCGCCCCAGCCCACTCCCCTGCACCCACCCATGCCCGAACTCGGCATGCCGCACATCATGCCCAGAAGGCCACCTCCGCTCAGCGGCGACAACCACCTGCTCCTCACCCGCCTCTACTTCCCCCACCTCAACCTCCACATCCGAGTACTCCGCCCCCACCCCACCCTCCACTTCGGCCGCCTGCGCAAAAAGATCCTCCTGCGTGAAGTCGGCAAGCCCACTCACCCCCACCCCCAACAACCGCACCCCACCCGTCGTGTCCACGGCCTCCAACAACCGCAAGGCAGCCTCCCGCACCACCCCCGGATCATCAGTGGGCCCCCGCAAGGTCTCGGACCGAGTCAACGTCGAGAAGTCGTACCGCCGCACCTTCAACACGATGGTCCGCCCCGACAACCCCGCCGCCCGCAACCGCCGCACACACCGATCCGCCAACCGCTGCACCTCAAGACCCACCCGCACCCGGTCATGAATGTCCACGTCGTACGTGTCCTCGACCGACACCGACTTGGTCTCCCGCTCAGCCACGACAGGCCGATCATCACGCGCCAACGCCATCGCGTAGAGCCCGTGCCCGTGCGCCTTCCCCAACAGCCGCACCAGCTCGTCCTCCCCCGCCTCGGCCAGATCGTCGACCGTGCTGATCCCGGCCCGCCGCAGATGGTCCCCCGTCGCCGGTCCCACCCCCGGCAGGATCCGCACCGGCATCGGCCCGAGCATCGCCCGCTCGGTCCCCGGCTCGATGAGCACCAGCCCGTCCGGCTTGGCCTCCTCGGAGGCGATCTTGGCGAGCATCTTGGACGCGGCCAGACCGACGGACCCGGTCAGCCCCGTGACCGCCCGTATGTCCGCACGCAGCTTCTCCCCGACCAGCCGCGCCGACGCCCGGTCCCAGGCCGCCCCCTCGGTCTCCAGGTCCACGAACGCCTCGTCCAGGCTCAGCGGCTCCACCAGCGGCGACAACGAGTGCAGGAGCCCCATGACCTGCTCACTGATCGCCCGGTAGAACCCGAAGCGCGGCACCAGATACGCCGCGTTCGGCGCGAGCCGCCGCGCCTGGGCCATCGGCATCGCCGACCTGACCCCGAACACCCGGGCCTCGTACGAGGCGGTCGCCACCACCCCACGCGGCCCGAGCCCGCCCACCACGACGGCCTTCCCGCGCAGACTCGGCTTGGACGCCTGCTCCGCCGAGGCGTAGAAGGCATCCATGTCGAGATGCAGGATCGTGGGCGCGTTTCTCACATCTCCGATGCTGCACTACGCCACTGACAACGCACCCGTACGACCGCCGGGTGCCGCCCCGAGCCGCTCAGACGGCCCGGTTCCGGCGCCGCGCCAGCTCGTCCGCGGGATTGTTGCCGACCAGCGTCTCGCCGGTGTCGATGCGCTCGCCGTGCAGCTGCGAGAGGGCGCTCTCGACGTCCCGCCACACCACTCCGACGGCGATCCCGAAGATGCCCTGGCCGCCCTGGAGCAGCGCGTGGACCTCGTCCGGCGAGGTGCACTCGTAGACCGTGGCGCCGTCGCTCATCAGCGTCATGCGCTCCAGGTCGCGGAAGCCGCACGCGCGCAGATGCTGGACCGCGGTGCGGATGTTCTGCAGGGACACGCCGGTGTCCAGGAACCGCTTGACGATCTTCAGGACGACGACGTCCCGGAAGCTGTACAGCCGCTGCGTGCCCGACCCGTGAGCGGGCCGCACGCTCGGCTCCACGAGCCCGGTGCGGGCCCAGTAGTCCAGTTGGCGGTAGGTGATCCCGGCGGCCGCGCAGGCCGTAGGACCTCGGTAGCCGATCTGCTCGGACGCCATGGACGTCGCCCCTCCGCTGCTCGGCACGGCCGCCGGCCGCTGCGGGACGTGACCGGGCGCGCTGCTGTGATGGGGATCCCCCCAACTCGAACGCAGTTGAGAGCTTGGGGGAGGGTACGGACCGCTCTCCCCGAGACCGTGTCCCGGGGCACCCCCAGCCGTACCGTCGCCGCTGCTTCTCACGCCGACCTCCGTCCTTGACCTGCCTTCACGACGGTAGGCAGTCACCAGGGGTGCGTCAACGATCGCCACACTCGGCACGCCGGGTGATAATCACCCTAGGAGTGGTTTCCCGCACCCAACCGCGGGGAAAGGCTAGCCGAATGTGCCCGGAGCAAGGCCCAGGACGCTCGCAGTGGCCTCCGGCAATTGCCGGCATTTCGTCCGCGCCCCGCGCCTCACTGGCTGCTGGTGCCGAAATCCTCGGGTGAGATCTGGTCGAGGAACTCGCGGAACTTCTCCACCTCGTCCTCCTGCTCGTCCGGGATCGCGATGCCGGCGTCGTCGAGCACCCCGTCGCTGCCGTAGATCGGCGTGCCCGTGCGCAGCGCCAGCGCTATGGCGTCGGACGGGCGCGCGCTCACCTCGACCCCGCTGGCGAAGACCAGTTCGGCGTAGAAGACGCCTTCACGCAGATCAGTGATGCGCACTTCGGTGAGCTCCTGGCCGACGGCCTCCAGCACGTCCTTGAACAGGTCGTGGGTCAGCGGTCGTGCGGGGGCCATGCCCTGCTGGGCGAAGGCGATCGCCGTCGCCTCGCCCGGCCCGATCCAGATGGGGAGGTAACGGTCGCCTCCCACTTCACGCAGGAGCACGATCGGTTGGTTGGAGGGCATTTCGACCCGGACACCTACGACATCGAGCTCGTTCACACAGCAACCCTAGGACGTGCCCGGGACGTTTGGGTAGTCGGGCAGGGAACGGGGGGATGATCCGGCCGCCGCGCGGGCGCCCGGCTCAGGGCAGGCGCACGCCCAGCGCGGTCTGCACGAGCGCGGCGTGCAGCCGTACGGTGAGCGCCGCCAGCTCCTTCGTACGGGCCTCCGCGTGGGCCCTGGTCTGCGGATTGCGATGGCGCTTCAGCGGGGCGACCACCTGGTCCACGAGCCCGGCCTCACGATCGGCGGCCGCCTTCATCACCCGAAGGTGGCGCGGCTCGATCCCGAACCGGCCCAGCTCGACCACGAGCACGGCCACGGTCGCCGCCTCCGCGTCGTACGCCCCGTCCGGCAACGGCCCGACGAGCCCGTACGACTCCCACTCCTCGAGCTCCTGCTCCCCGATACCGGCCGCCGCCAGCAGCTCGTCCCGGCCGATCCGCGCGGCCGTGGGCCCCTCGGGGACCTCCAGGACGGTCTCACCGTCCCGCTGACGCCCCACCGCGGGCAGCAGTACGGCCTCACCGCGCTCCATGGCGTCCAGGTGCTCGCGGATGACCTTGAGCGGCAGATAGTGGTCCCGCTGCATCCTCAGGACGTGACCGAGGCGCTCGACGTCACCAGGGCTGAACTTGCGGTACCCCGACGGGGTCCGCTGCGGCTCGATGAGCCCCTCCGACTCCAGGAAACGGATCTTGGAGATGGTGACTTCGGGGAACTCGTCGCGCAGCACGTTCAGCACCGTGCCGATGCTCATCAGTCCACTGTCCGCGGCGGCGGCGCCGTGTCCGGCCCCGCCGCTCGGTGTATGAAGCATGGACCTTCTCCGGGGAGGGTCAGTAGCCTCGCTGGCTCGCGTAGAACACCAGCCGGTACTTGCCGATCTGCACCTCGTCGCCGTTGTTGAGCGCGACCGAGTCGATCCGCTCGCGGTTGACGTACGTGCCGTTCAGGCTGCCCACGTCGGCCACCGTGAACGAACCGTCCGCGGCGCGGCGGAACTCCACGTGCCGGCGCGAGACCGTCACGTCGTCCAGGAAGATGTCGCTCTGCGGGTGCCGCCCGGCCGTGGTCAGGTCGCCGTCCAGCAGGAAGCGGCTGCCCGAGTTCGGCCCTCTGCGCACCACGAGGAGCGCGGAGCCCAGCGGCAGCGCGTCCACCGCGGCCTGCGCCTCGGGCGAGAGCGCCGGAATCTGCGTCTGTCCGGTCACCTCGGCGTCGTACGCCTCAAGACCGGAGATGGAGATCGTCGAAGTCGTCTCGGACGGCCGCTCGGCACCGCCCCGCAACGGCGCACCGCAGTTGGAACAGAAGCGACTGTTCTCCGCGTTGCGGTTGCCGCACCTCGTACACACCAGGGCCGACATAGGGGAAAACCCTCCACCCGTACTTGAGGTTGACGGCTGCCCGAAACCTATGCCGCCGGACTGCGCAGGGTCAACAGACGGCGCGCCCTGACCTCCGGAAACGTCACCGCCCTGACCGCCCACCTGGTCCCGGAACAGCGGACGCTCCCCTTCCGCGTCTGGCTGTGCGCGATGACGAGCGGTCGCGTTCGCATTGTCGCTACCCTCTCGCGCGCTCTTGCCGAACAACTTCGCAAACAACTTCACGGGCGATTCCCCTTGACCGAAACAGACCCGCCCGTGGGGCAGGACGAACCCTGATTGCATACACCGGCCGACCCGGACATCCTCACAACGTCCGTATCCACCAGACAGTTTCCACCACGCACCACCCATTCGGTGCGCCGACCCCCCGCAACCTCATGCCCCTGCCAGACGGTCCCCATGCACCGCCGGTTCACTGAGAGGACGACCGAGCGTAGTCAGGCTGCTTCGCCGCCCGCAAGGCGTCCACGACGATCTTGGTCGATCGCTCGACGGTAACGGTGGCCTGCTCCTTCTCAAGAGTCTGCACCACGCCTCCAGGGATGTTGAGCGCCGGCTCCAGGTCCTCCGGCTTGCCGATGACCTTGAAACGATAGGGCGCGTTGATCTTGTTCCCGTCGACGCTCACGCTCTTGTCGGAGTCCGACAGGTAGGTGCCCGCGACGACTCGTACGCCGTTCACCTGGATCGCCTCCGCGCCGGCCGCGCGCAACTCCTGGATCGCGTCGAGCAGCATGTCCGCCTCGACCGTTCCCTTCGTGTCGTCGATGGTCATCGTGATGCCTGGTCCCTGCGCGGCCACCGTGCCCGCCAGAATGCCGAGTTGCCCCTCCTTCTCGACGGTCTGCTTGCGGGCCTCCTCGGCCTGGTCGGAGCTGTTCTCCAGCTCGTCGCGCTGCTTCTCCAGTCCCTGCTTCTCGTCCTCAAGACGCTGTGTACGGTCGTCCAGTTCATCGAGAATGCGAACGAGATCTTCCTGACGTGCTCCGCGCAGGGCACTGTCGCTGTCACTGTTCGAGGCGACCTGCACGGCCAGCCCGAAGCCGAGGCCGAACAGCAGCACGGCGACGATGAGTTGAGCCCGGGTGACGCGGGGCGGCCAGACGCCCTTCGCCAGCCGCTGCCGCCCGGTGAGCCCCGGCGTCTGCTCGGAGGGCGTCTCCGCAGTCTCCGCGGAGTCCGCTGCGGCCTCGGAGGCCGTCGGGGGCACCTCTTCGGGCAGTTCCTTGCGCAACCGGTGCTCGGGGGTCGTCTCGGGTGTCTCTTCGTTCTCGCTCATCGGCATCACGCCCGGAAGACGTGCCGGCGGATCGCCGCGGCGTTGGAGAAGATGCGGATCCCCAGGACGACGACGACACCGGTCGACAGCTGGGCGCCCACGCCCAACTTGTCGCCCAGGAAGACGATCAGCGCGGCCACGACCACGTTGGACAGGAACGACACCACGAAGACCTTGTCGTCGAAGATGCCGTCGAGCATGGCCCGCAGACCGCCGAAGACGGCGTCCAGCGCCGCCACGACGGCGATCGGCAGATAAGGCTCGACGACCGCCGGAACCTCGGGCCGGACCAAGAGGCCGGCCACGACTCCCACGACGAGGCCCAGTACGGCGATCACGATGTGCCCTTCTCATTTTTCTCGGTGTTCGGCTGTGCGGTACGTACGATCACACTCGGTGCGGCGGGCAACCGGACGTCGTCCTCGGTGGAGATGGCGGTCCGGATGCCGTAGTTCTCCTGCAGCGCATGCAGATACAGCCCGTCGGCACTGTTCTGGAACCTGGTGCTCAACCGCTTACCGTCCCCCACGGCGAGCACCGTATACGGCGGAACAAGTGGCTTGTTGTCGACCAGTATCGCGTCACCCGCGGCCCTGATCGCAGAAAGCGCCGTCAGCCGCTGCCCGTTGATGGAGACGGCCTCGGCCCCGGACTCCCACAGCCCGTTGATCACACGCTGCATGTCCCGGTCGCGCACCCGACCGGTGTCGGAAAAGCCGTTGGTCTCACGCGGGTTGCCGTCACCGCCGGTGGTGGCTTCCTTGGCGTCGTTCACGACGAGCTTCACGCCAGGACCATGGACAGCGACGGCGCCCGACAGGAGGCCGACGAGCTCCGACTGGTCCTCGCCGCCGCTCTTCTTGAGGGCCGCCCGCTGTCGATCGCTCACGTCGTCACGCAGCTTGTCGACGGAGCCCTCCAGCTTGTCGGCCGCGTCGGTCTCACGGTCGATACGGTCGATCAGTTCCTCGCGCTCCTTGGCCACGACGGGAGCCGCCACGCGCGCCTGTGCCGCACCCACGGTGACGACCAGCGCTGCGAGCACCAGCCCGGCGGCGAGACCCAGCCTCGCGCGAAGGGTCTTGGGCATACCGCCGGCCCCTGCGGCCTTCTTCCGGTCGGCCGCCTCGGCATAGCCGTCATCGAGGCTGTGATCCATGACGTTGGTGAGCAGCGACATGGACGCATCCGGCCGGGAAGGGCGCGTGGGTGTCCTCCGAATGGGGGGCTGCTGCGGCATGCCGCACATCGTCGCACGTCGTGGCCGCTACCTCCGAATGGCCCCACCGGCGTGCCGGACAGGCCCCCTTGGGGACACTTGTCCGGCACGCACGCGTGCTTCCGCTTTCAGCGACCGGCGCTGTCCACGACCGCCGACCACTCGTCGAGCAGCGCCTGCGCGGACGCGTCGTCCGGTCCCTCGGCCCACAGATGGGTGACCGCCTCGGCCGGGTCCGGAAGGACCATCACCCAGCGCCCGTCGGTCTCCACCACACGCACACCGTCGGTGGTGTCCACGAAGCGCTCTCCGGCCGCCTCGACGACCCGGCGCATCACAAGTCCCTTGACCGCCCACGGAGTCGCCAGATCCCGCTTCAGGACATGCGCCCGCGGAATCCGCGCGTCGATCTGGCTGAGCGTGAGCTGCGTCCGCGCCACCAGCCCGATCAACCGTACGAAAGCCGCCGTACCGTCGAAGACACTGCTGAACTCCGGGACGATGAAGCCGCCCTTGCCGTCGCCCCCGAAGATGGTGGTCTCGTCACGCCCCACCCTGGTCAGGTCGTCGGGCGAGGTCGTCGTCCACTCCACCTGAGTGCCGTGGTACGCCGCCACCTGCTCGGCGATCCTCGTCGTGGTCACCGGCAGCGCCACCCGACCGCTGCGCCGCTCCGCGGCCACCAGGTCGAGCATCACGAGCAGCGCCCGGTCGTCCTCGACGATCCGGCCCTTCTCGTCGACCAGCGAGAGCCGTTCACCGACCGGGTCGAAGCGCACTCCGAACGCGGCCCGCGAGGACGCCACGATCTCACCGAGCCGCACCAGCCCCGACCGTCGCACATCCCCGGTCTCGGTAGGCCTGGACTCGTCCAGACCCGGGTTGATGGTCAGCGAGTCCACACCCAACTTGCCGAGCAGGCTGGGCAGCACAAGCCCGGCACTACCGTTCGACGCGTCGACCACGACCTTCAACCCGGAATCGGCGACCCCCGTGGTGTCGACATTCCGCAGCAACGAACCCGTGTACGAGTCGAAAACACTGCCCGGGAAGTACAGATCCCCGATCTCACCGGGGAAGGCACGCCGGTACTCCTGCCTCGCGAACACCCGGTCCAGCTTCCGCTGACTTCCCTGCGACAGGTCGGCTCCCCGCCCGTCGAAGAACATGATGTCCACGGAGTCCGGCACCCCGGGAGTGGTCCGGATCATGATCCCGCCGGCACTACCCCGAGCGGTCTGCTGCCGAGCCACGGGCAGCGGTACGTTCTCCAGGTCGCGTACGTCGATGGCGCTGGCCTGCAGCGCGGAAATGACCGCCCGCTTGAGCGCACGAGCACCACGCGAGTGATCGCGGGCGGTCGTGACGGTCGAGCCCTTCTTCAGGGTCGTCGCGTAGGCGCCGGCGAGACGCACGGCGAGTTCGGGCGTAATCTCCACGTTCAGGATTCCGGAGACCCCGCGTGCCCCGAAGAGGTGCGCCTGTCCTCTGGACTCCCAGATGACAGAGGTGTTGACGAAGGCGCCGGCCTCGATGGTCTTGAACGGGTAGACCCGGACATTTCCCTGGACGATCGATTCTTCACCGATCAGGCACTCGTCACCGATGACCGCGCCGTCCTCGATCCGCGCGGCCCGCATGATGTCGGTGTTCTTCCCGACGACACAGCCACGCAGATTGCTGTGCTGCCCGACGTAGACGTTGTCGTGCACAACGGCCTTGTGCAGAAAGGCCCCGGACTTCACGACGACGTTCGATCCGACGACGGTGTGCTCACGGATTTCGGCGCCGGCCTCGACCTTGGCGTAGTCGCCGATGTAGAGCGGCCCGCGGAGAACGGCATCGGGATGCACCTCGGCGCCTTCAGCCACCCAGACACCCGGGGAGAGCTCGAAGCCGTCGATCTCCACATCGACCTTGCCCTCAAGGACATCGGCCTGGGCCTTCACATAGCTCTCGTGCGTGCCGACGTCTTCCCAGTAGCCCTCGGCGATATAGCCGTAGATCGGCTTGCCTTCCTTCATCAACTGCGGGAAGACATCGCCTGACCAGTCGACGGACACATCGGGTTCGACATAGTCGAAGACTTCGGGCTCCATGACGTAGATGCCCGTGTTCACGGTGTCGGAGAAGACCTGTCCCCAGGTCGGCTTCTCCAGGAAGCGCTCGACCTTGCCTTCTTCGTCGACGATCGTGATTCCGAATTCCAGTGGATTCGGCACCCGGGTCAGACACACGGTGACGAGCGCACCCTTTTCCTTGTGGAAATTGATGAGCTCAGTGAGGTCGAAGTCGGTCAGGGCATCACCGGAGATGACGACGAAGGCATCGTCCTTCAACGCTTCTTCCGCGTTCTTGACGCTCCCGGCGGTACCGAGTGGCTTCTCCTCGTTGGCGTAGGAGAGCTCCATTCCGAGCTCTTCGCCGTCACCGAAGTAGTTCTTGACCAGGGACGCCAGGAACTGGACAGTCACGACGGTCTCGTTCAGCCCGTGCCTTTTGAGCAGCCTCAGCACATGCTCCATGATCGGGCGGTTGACCACTGGCAGGAGTGGCTTGGGCATGCTTGAGGTCATGGGGCGAAGGCGTGTGCCTTCACCTCCGGCCATCACGACGGCCTTCATGTCGGAAGCGTCCTCCTCGAAGAGACGACGGTCTAGCCGACTTCACCCGTCAGATTGTCCCGCACTTTTCCGCCGGGGGCCATCGAGCGACGAGCAGCACCAAACGGCGGGGTCAGTCGGCCATGGTGTCCGCACGGATCAGACGGCGGACTTGTACCACGTAGAGGACTCCTGCCCACCAATACAGCGTTGTACCCCATCCTGCGAACGCCCATCCGAAAATAGCACCGAGTGACGAGATCCATCCACTTCCGTCACTGAGCAGGAGTAGCGGGAAGGCGTACATCAGGTTGAAGGTGGCCGCCTTCCCGAGGAAGTTCACCTGCGGCGGCGGATAGCCGTGCCGCCTGAGGACGCCCACCATCACCAGGAGAACCAGCTCACGCGCCAGCAGCGCAGCGGTCAACCAGATTGGCAGAATCTCGCGCCAGGTGAGACCGACCAAAGTCGAGAGAATGTAGAGCCGGTCGGCCGCGGGATCGAGCAGCCGGCCAAGGCTGCTGATCTGGTTCCAACGCCGTGCCAGCTTGCCGTCCAGATAGTCGCTGATCCCGCTCAGCATCAGGACCAGCAGGGCCCAGCCGTCGCTCTTCGGACCACCGAACTCGGGCCTCAGGATCAGCCACAGGAAGAGCGGCACACCAGCGAGCCGCGCCATGCTGAGGATGTTGGGGATGGTGAGCACCCGTTCCGTCTGGACACGGGTCTCCTGGACCTCCACCCGGGGGCCTCCTGTGGGAACGTTCCAACGATGCCCCCTGACCCTACCTCAACACAAAAAAGCTCCGGTGCCCTGTCCTCGGGGGCGGGGTCGCGATCCCTCGCGGTCTTCTCCCCGGTGACGGCGTCGAAGAGGC
>NZ_JBSFLV010000065.1:0-50760 GCF_053599215.1 Streptomyces sp. NPDC001002
GCCGCGGATGCCGAGCGCGCACAGCACCCGCGACTGGGGCTGCCCCTTGGCTCAAACGCCGGAGGGGCTGGATTGTGCGGACCGGAGCTTGAAAGCCAGGGTCCGCACCACTCAGCCTGTCCGGCGTTTGAGGACGAGGCCGTTCAGGCCGAAGCGGGGGTCTGGGGGCGACAGCCCCCAGGGATGGGACGGGTAGGGGCGGCGGGGGCGAAGAAAGTTATTGCGTTGCCGCTTCCACCAGCGCCCGCATCACCCTCAAGTCCTCCCCCATCTCCGGATGCCACTGAACCCCCAGCACCCACCCGGACCCCCGCGGCAGCTCCACCGCCTCCACCGTCCCGTCCCCCGCGTAAGCACACGCCACCAACCCCGCCCCCAACCGATCCACCGCCTGGTGATGGAAGGTCGGTACGGACGTCTCCTCCGGGACGGCGGACGCGTACAGCGTCCCCGGCACCGGCTTCACCGAGTGTCGGCCAAACACCCCCGGAACCTCCGCGTGACCGTCGATGTGCTGGACCAGCGTCCCGCCCAGGGCCACGTTCAACACCTGCATCCCCCGACAGATCCCCAGCAACGGCACTCGCGCAGCGAGAGCCGCGTCCACCAGAGCCAGCTCCCACGCGTCCCGCGCCGACGCCGCCGGCCCCGTACGAGGTTCCCGCTCCGCGCCATAGCGCGACGGCTCCACGTCCGGGCCCCCCGCGATCACCAGCCCGTCCAGGCGGGACACGGCCGCCGCCGCATGCTCCGGCGCGTCCGGCGGGAGCATCGCCGCCAAGCCGCCCGCCTGCTGGACGAGCCGTGGGTAGCCGGCCGGCAGCAGCGCCGCCTCCAGCTCCCACACACCCCAGCGCGCGCCGGACTCCAGATACGTACTCACGCCGATCAGTGGCCGTCGTCCGGTCACGGACCCTCCCTAAAAGGTGCAGTTCACTACCTTTAAATCACTACCTTTAAATACCTACGCCAAGAAGCCCCTGAGCAGCGCCGCAGTGCCCCCGCAGTGCTCCCGCATCATCTCCCGCGCCCCATCCGCGTCCCCGTCCAGTACCGCCTCGACCAGCGCGCTGTGCTGACGCTGGGAGTGTTCGAGGTTGCGGACGAGGAGCGGGATGCAGTCGAGGAGGTCGTTCACCGTGGCCCGTACCGCCGCGTACTGCGCGGTCAGCGTCGGCGAGCCGCACAGCTCGGCGAGGGTGAGGTGGAGCATGGTGTCCAGGCGGCGGTAGTCCGCCAGCGGAGCGTCGTGCGTGCGGGACAGCGCCTCGCGCAGGCGGTCCGACTGGTCCGGCGTCAGGCCGTGCGTCGCGCACAGGCCCGCCGCCCCGACCTCCAACACCTCCCGGAAGCGCAGTACGTCCTCTATGTCGACCTCGGTGCTCCGCCGGCGCAGTTCGTCCTCGCCCCCCGCGTCCGACTTCGGCAGTACGAACGTCCCGCCGTACCGCCCCCGCCGCGACTCCACGAGCCCCTGGTCCTGGAGCACCTTGAGCACCTCGCGCAGGGTCACCCGGCTGATCCCCAGCCGCTCCGCCAGTTCCCGCTCGGCCGGCAGCCGCTCGCCCCCGGGCACCAGGCCCAGCCGTACGACCTGCAGGATCTGTTCCAGGGCCTCCTCGAAACCGTTCCCCGCCCGCACCGGCCGCAGCACCGGCGTCAATCGGTCCTCCAGGTCGCCCTCCGGATCCACCGACATCCCACCGCACCCCCTTCCCAAGCAATGGTTCTCGGCAATACCTTATGGCTTCCGGCCCGGCCGAAGAAGCGCGAAGAAGCCGAAGGAGCTTTCCGTGGCAGACCGCACACCCCCGCTCGGCGTCGAGGAGCTGCACGCCCTCGTCGCCGGCGGTGAGATCGACACTGTCGTCCTGGCCTTCCCCGACATGCAAGGGCGCCTCCAGGGCAAGCGGTTCGCCGCCCGCTTCTTCCTCGACGAGGTCCTCCACCACGGCACCGAGGGCTGCAACTACCTCCTCGCCGTCGACACCGAGATGAACACCGTCGAGGGCTATGCGATGTCCTCCTGGGACCGGGGATACGGCGACTTCGCCATGCATCCCGACCTGTCCACCCTCCGCCGGGTGCCCTGGAACGCCGGTACGGCCATGCTCATCGCCGACCTCGCCTGGAACGACGGCTCCCCGGTGGTCGCCGCCCCCCGCCAGATCCTCCGACGCCAGCTGGAGCGCCTCGCCGAACACGGCTTCACCGCCCAGGTCGGCACGGAGCTGGAGTTCATCGTCTTCAAGGACACCTACGAGGCGGCCTGGGACGCGAATTACCGGGGGCTGACGCCCGCCAATCAGTACAACATCGACTACTCCGTGCTCGGCACCGGGCGGATCGAGCCGCTGCTGCGTCGGATCCGCAATGAGATGGGCGCCGCCGGGCTGACCGTCGAGTCCGCCAAGGGCGAGTGCAATCCCGGTCAGCACGAGATCGCCTTCCGCTACGACGACGCCGTGGTCACCTGCGACCAGCACGCGATCTACAAGACCGGCACCAAGGAGATCGCCTCCCAGGAGGGCGTGTCGATCACCTTCATGGCCAAGTACAACGAGCGCGAAGGCAATTCCTGTCACATCCACCTCTCCCTCGCGGACGCGGCCGGCAACAACGCCATGGCCGGGACCGGGTCCGACGGGATGTCCGAGGTCATGCGGTACTTCCTCGCCGGGCAGTTGGCCGCGCTGAGAGATTTCTCGCTGCTCTATGCGCCCAACATCAACTCCTACAAGCGGTTCCAGCCGGGCTCGTTCGCCCCGACCGCCGTCGCCTGGGGTTACGACAACCGCACCTGCGCGCTGCGGGTCGTCGGGCACGGCCGCTCCATGCGGTTCGAGAACCGGCTGCCCGGCGGGGACGTGAATCCCTACCTCGCGGTGGCGGGGCTCGTCGCGGCCGGGCTCCACGGCATCGAGCAGAAGCTGGAGCTGCCCGAGGCCTGCGCGGGCAACGCCTACAGCGCCGACTACGCGCACGTCCCCACCAACCTCCGCGAGGCGGCCGAGATCTGGGAGAACAGCCCGATCGCCCGCGCCGCCTTCGGCGACGAAGTCGTCGCCCACTACCGGAACATGGCCCGCGTCGAGCTGGACGCCTTCGACGCAGCGGTCACCGACTGGGAGCTGCGCCGCTCCTTCGAACGTCTGTGAGAGGTCCCGAGTTGTCGTACGAGCATGAGCTGACGGTTCTCAATCCGGCGACGGAAGAGGTCGTCGCGACCGTCCCCGCCGCCACCGCGGCCGACGTGGACGCGGCCGTCGTGCGCGCCGCCGCGGCACAGGCGAAGTGGGCCGCGCTCCCGCCCGCCGACCGGGCCCGCCAGCTGCGCCGGTTCGCGGACGTGGTGGACCAACACGTCGAGGAACTGGCCCGGTTGGAGGTACGCGAGGCGGGTCACCTGCTCGGCAACGCCCGTTGGGAGGCCGGCAACGTCCGTGATCTGCTCGCCTACGCGGCCGGGGGAGTGGAGCGCCTGAGTGGGCGTCAGATCCCGGTCGCCGGCGGCCTCGACGTCACCATCCTCGAACCGCTGGGTGTCGTCGGAGTCATCGCGCCCTGGAACTTCCCGCTGCCGATCGCCGCCTGGGGCACCGCCCCCGCGCTCGCCGCCGGCAACGCGGTCGTCCTCAAGCCCGCCGAGACGACCCCGCTCACCGCCCTGCGACTGGCCGAACTCGCCCTGGAGGCAGGGCTGCCGGAGGGACTGTTCCAGGTCCTGCCCGGTCACGGCCACACCGCGGGGCGCGCTCTCGTCGACCACCCCGGCGTGGCGAAGATCGTGTTCACCGGCTCCACCCGCACCGGCCGCGAGGTCATGGAGCGCTGCGCCCGCCTGGTCAAGCCGGTCACCCTCGAACTCGGCGGCAAGAGCCCCAACATCGTCTTCGCCGACGCCGATCTCCCCACCGCCGTCGACCCGTTCTCGTTCCTCGACAACTCCGGCCAGGACTGCTGCGCCCGCACCCGCATCCTGGTCCAGGAGTCCGTGTACGACGAGGTGCACGCACTGCTCGCCGACGCGCTGGCCGGCGTCGTCGTGGGCGACCCGGCCGACGAGAAGACCCAGATGGGACCGCTGATCTCCCGTCAACAGCTGGACCGCGTACGGTCGTTCGTGCCGGACGACGCCCAGGCCCTGCGCGGCAGTGCGCCCGACGGGCCCGGCTTCTGGTTCGCGCCGACCGTCCTCACCGGGGAGCGGCCCGACTCCGAGGCGGCCCGCGAGGAGATCTTCGGCCCGGTCGCCGTCCTGCTGCCCTTCACCGACGAGGCCGACGCGATCCGCCTCGCCAACGACACCCCCTACGGCCTCGCCGGCTCCATCTGGACCCGCGACCTCGGCCGCGCCCTGCGGGTCTCGCAGTCCGTCCGGGCCGGCAACCTGTCCGTCAACTCCCACTCCAGCGTCCGCTATTGGACCCCCTTCGGCGGCTACAAGCAGTCCGGCATCGGCCGCGAGCTGGGCCCGGACGCCCTGACCGCCTTCACCGAGACAAAGAACGTCTTCATCAGCACGGAGGGCCCCGCACAGTGACCGAACAGACTGTCTGCCGTCGACTCGTCGGCCGTACCGCCGTCATCACCGGAGCCGGCAGCGGCATCGGCCTCGCCACCGCCCGCAGGCTCGCCTCCGAGGGCGCGCACGTCGTCTGCGGAGACGTCGACGAGACCAGCGGGAAGGCGGCCGCCGACGCGGTCGGCGGCCTTTTCGTGAAGGTCGACGTGACCGACCCCGAGCAGGTCGAGGCCCTCTTCAAGGCGGCCTTCGACACCTACGGCAGCGTCGACATCGCCTTCAACAACGCGGGCATCTCGCCGCCCGACGACGACTCCATTCTGGAGACGGGACTTGAGGCCTGGAAGCGCGTCCAGGAGGTCAACCTCACGTCGGTCTACCTGTGTTGCAAGGCCGCGATCCCGTACATGCGGCAGCAGGGCAGGGGGTCCATCATCAACACGGCGTCCTTCGTGGCGCGGATGGGCGCGGCGACCTCGCAGATCTCCTACACCGCGTCCAAGGGCGGCGTACTGGCCATGTCCCGTGAGCTGGGCGTGCAGTTCGCGCGGGAGGGTATCCGCGTGAACGCGCTGTGCCCGGGGCCGGTGAACACCCCGCTGCTCCAGGAGCTGTTCGCCAAGGACCCCGAGCGGGCCGCCCGCCGGCTCGTCCACATCCCGGTCGGCCGGTTCGCGGAGGCCGACGAGATCGCCGCCGCCGTCGCCTTCCTGGCCAGCGACGACTCGTCCTTCGTCAACGCCACCGACTTCCTGGTGGACGGCGGTATCTCGGGGGCGTACGTCACACCCCTGTAGGAACGTCCGGCCGCCGTGTACGCCCTCCGCCACCCGTCCTAGGGTGGCGGAATGAGCATGTCGCCCCCGCCCGGCTGGTACCCCGACCCGTCGGCCCCTCACCTGCAACGCTGGTGGGACGGCACGGCCTGGACCGAGCACTGGCAGGCGCCCGAGGCCCCCGTACCGGGGCCCGGCGCGGGTACCGGCCGGGCGAAGGTCGTCGCGATCACCGCGGCCGGGGCCGTGCTCGTCGCGGCGATCGTCACGGGCGCGTTCTTCATGGGCCAGGACGACGACGGGGACGGCGCGCAGGCCCAGACCGCGCCGACGACTGTTTCCTCGACGCCGACGAGCGACAGCCCGTCCCCCTCGCCGTCCGCCGCCGACCCGTCCGTCGTGGTGGACCAACTCAACGGCATCACGCTGCCGTTGCCCGACGGCTGGGTCAGGCCGCAGTACGTCTCGCAGGACGACGTCGTCATGACCACACCCGGCACCTACGACTGCCCGGGCGACGCGGGCCTGTGCCGGCACGGCCTGGTCATCTCGCGCACGGTGACCGCCAACGCGGAGACGTCCCCGAAGACCCTCGCCGAGCAGGACATATCGGAGGCGGCGGACGACGCCTACGACCGTGACGAGATCGGTCGGCGCCCCTACGGCGGCCTGACATCACACCAGTTGGTGAAAGCGGGCCAGGTCGCGGTGGCCGGACGTGCCGGGTACTTCGTGCGCTGGCGCGTGAAGACCGCCAAGGGCCCGGGCGGTTACGTGGAGTCCCTCGCCTTCCCCGCGAGCGTCGGCACCGAGTCGCCGGTCCTCGTCCGCTTCGTCTTCGACGCGGGCGCGGACGGGCCGCCGCTCGCCGACATGGACCGGATCACCGAGGGCATCCGGTCCGTCGACGACGCGGGCACGGGCGGCGGGGTGGGCAGCAGCATCGGCCCGACGAACTGACCCTGACCGACGTGGAGTTGACCTACAGGAAGGTGTGGCCTTCGCCACGGTACGTCGGGACGGTCGCCGTGACCGCGTCCCCCTCGATGAGATGCAGCACGTCGAACCGCTCGCACAACTCGCCGGCCTTGGCGTGCCGGAACCACACCTTGTCGCCGAGCAGCAGATCGTCGGCGGGCGAGCCCAGCAGCGGCGTCTGGACCTCGCCGGGCCCTTCCTGGGGGTCGTAGCGCAGCCCCTCCGGCAGGTACGGCACCGGGAGCCGGTCGGCGCCGGCCGCGCCCGAAGCCGGGTAGCCGCCGCCGAGCACCGTCACGACACCGACGCCGGGCCTGCGGACGACGGGCATGGCGAACAGGGCCGCCGGACGGCCGGTGAAGGACGTGTAGTTGTCGAACAGCCGCGGGACGTACAACCCCGAGCCGGCCGCGATCTCGGTCACCGCGCCCTCGGCAGCGGTGGTCTGGACGCTGCCCGTGCCACCGCCGTTGACGAACTCCAGGTCGGGCACGACGGCCCGGACCGCCCGCACCACCTCGGCACGCCGCTCGGCCAGCTCACGGCGGGCGGTGGCCTGCATCAGCCGGACGGCACGCGAACGCATCGGCCGTCCCGCGATGTCGTCCCCGACACCCGCGATATGACCCTCGTACGCCATGATCCCGACGACCTTGAACCCCGGCCGCCGGGTCACCGCCCTTGCCACGTCGGCGACTTGGGCGGGGGAGTGCAGCGGGGAACGGCGGGCGCCGATCCGTACCCGGCCGCCGAGCAGCTTCAGCGAGGTGTCCAACTCCAGGCAGACGCGGATGACTTCGCGTCCGCCACCGCGCGCCTCGTCGATGAGCCGGAGCTGGGCCGGGTCGTCGATCATGACGGTCACGGCGGCGGCGAGCTTGGGGTCGGCGGCCAGTTCGGCGAAGCCGGCGCGATCGGCGGAGGGGTAGGCGAGCAGGACGTCGTCGAAGCCGGAGCGCGCCAGCCACAGGGACTCGGCCAGGGTGAAGGACATGATGCCCGCGAAGCCGTCCTTCGCCAGGGCGCGTTCCAGCAGGGTCCGGCAGCGTACGGACTTGCTGGCGACGCGGATCGGCTTGCCGCCGGCGCGGCGGACGAGGTCGTCCGCGTTGGCGTCGAAGGCGTCCAGGTCCACGATGGCGAGAGGGGCGTCGAGATGGGCGGTGGCCCGGTCGTAACGGGCCCTGTCGGCGGAGCGCGCAGTCATGAACGAAGCCTGCCAGACAGGATTACCGCAGGGTAGGGGGACGTTCCGGGCAGAAGCCCCGTGGGCGGCGACTGGTTCCCGCTCCGCGCGGGTCAACCCGTAGAGTGACGCGCACGCATGGCGGAACGCGCCGGGTCACCACCGCGCCGGGATGTCGGTCCTTCCGTGCGGGTATGCGTGTCCGGGACGGACGTGCCGACGCCTTGACCGGGCGTTGAGCAGGACGGCGACGGGGTGCGTAAGAGTAGTCGGCCCGGGCGCGAGGAAACGGGGGGTGCATGAGCACGGAAGCGCGGCACGCCTCCAACCCTCCGCGCCGCACGCCCCCGGGCGACCCCTCACCGACTCATGAGAACGGCACGGCGCCGACAGAGGCGGGGGCAGGGTCGTCGGACCGGGCTTCGACGCCGGGTGCGGGGGACGCGTGGAGCGCCTCGGAGCCGGGTGCCGGGAGCACATGGGGTGCTGCCGAGCCGGGCGGTGAGGCCTCGGGCGGGGCTTCGACTCCGGGTTCCGTGAGTGGATGGAGTGCCGCGGGCGGGGCTTCGGGCAACGAGTGGGGAGCGATGGACGGGACCTCCTCGGCCACGGAAGCCGGCGGATCGCGAGGATCCCGGGGGTCCGCTCCGGGTACGTCGGCCGCCGCGGGCGGCTCCGGCGGCGTCTGGTCCCCCTGGCGAGGAAGCCGACCTTTCGACGCCTTCGCGGAACGTCCGGGTTCCAGGAACACGAGCGCGCGGATGGAGACGGACGGCGGCACCGGGAGCGAATCACGGGACGGCGAGCCCGCCTCCCCCCGCACCTCACCGCGCCACCGAGCCAACGGCACCGCGCAGCCCGACGCGGACCGTTCCGCGCCCGCCCCTTCACCGCCCCATCTGCACTTCCCGAACCTGCGCTCCCCGCAGAACCCGGGCGCCGCGCCCCTCCCCCCACCCCAGGCTTCCGCCCGCTTCCCGGACGTCCCACCACCGCCCGCCGGCGACCCCGGCCGGGACGAGGTCGGCACGCCGTCGCGGGGCGGCGCGCGAGGTGCCTCGCCCCAGGGCGTTCCACCGCGGAGTGCCGATGGCAGGGAAACGGCCGCGCCGACCGGCACCGCCCAGAGCGCTGACGCGCGGGGCGTGAGGGATGCGGGTGTCCCGTCGCCGGGCGAGCCGAGAGGCAGCTCCTCGCGTGGCGCCGACGCCAGGGATACGAGCGTGCCGGGCACGTCGACGCCGGGCAGCACCGCGCAGGGCGCGGGCGTACAAGGCACGGGCGTACAGGGCGCGGGTACCCAGGGCCGGACGGTGCCGGGCGCTCCGCCGGCCCCCGCTGTGCCCCCCCGTCCGAGCAACCGCCCCACGCCGCCGTTCCGCCTGACGTACCCCACGTCGGCCGAAACCGGCCAGGACACCACGAGGCGGCTGCGCCCCACGGAGCCGTCGGACGAATCAGCCGCCCGCCGCGACACCACCGCCTCCGACCAGCCCCGCCGCCCCGAGCCACCCACGTCCGGCCCCAGGCCCTCGACCAGGCCACCGGCTCCGGCCACCCCGCCGCCCACCCGGCCCCCGAGCCGACCCGCGCCTTCGGACCCGGGCGCCCGTTCGGGATCCCCGTCGGCCGATCCAACTCGCACCCCTGGCCAGTCGGTGCCTTCGGCGCGTACCGCCCGCCCGGGTTCCGCACCCGGCGACGAGGCCGGCGCCCCGTACTCGCCCCCGCCTTCCCGTCAGGGTTCTGCCCCTGCCGGGACCGGCCGTGCTCCGGGTTCGAGCGGAAGTTCCCGCCCTGTGCCGGGGGATCCGACTCATACCCCGTATGCGACTCCGGGCCCCCGGCAGGGTTCGACCCCCACTGACGCCGGCCGCCCGTCGGGGCCGGCAGCGCCTCCGCGACCGGAGAGCCGTCCGGGTTCCGCGTCCGGCGACGTCCCGTATCCGCCCTCGCCTTCCCGCCCGGCCTCCGCCCCCGGCTCAGCCACCGCTTCGGCGTCGGCCGGTCGTCCGGTGCCGGCCTCGGACTCCGCCGACACCTCGCGATCCGGGCTGGGCGCCCGCCCAGGATCCGGGCCGGTTGCCAGTCCCGTCTCCGACGACTCGCTCTACTCCCACAGCGCCCCGCCCTCACCAGTTCCCCCCGTGCCGACGGACCCGCCGCGAGCGGACGGGCCCGTCGGGGTCGCTCCCGATCCCGCTCTGAACTGGAGTGCGCCCGTCGCGCCGGGGGCCGGCAGGCCGGTCGTGTCGTTCGGGGAGCCCGAGGGGTACGACGAGCGGGTGCGGGCGCGGCCGTTGGGGGTGCGGATACCGCCGCGGATCGCCGCCGTCGCCGTTTGCATGGTGCTGGGGCTTGGGCTCATCGGCGGTGCGGTGACCGGGAGTTGGCTGGTCGGGGACTCGGGGGACGGGGGTACGCGGGATACGTTCAGCGCCGCCGCCGGGTTGTGGCACAGCGTGCCCGTCGACCGGTTGTTCCCGACCACCGTGCAGGGGCAGGGTGCCGGGCCCGGTGGGGCCGACCGGACCTGGACCCGGATCGCCGTCGCGCCGGACAGTGGCTGTCAGAACGCCTTCGACCCGTTGCTCAAGAAGGTGCTCGCGCCCGTCGGGTGCCAGCGGCTGCTGCGCGCCACCTACACCGACGCCACCCAGAGCTTCGTCACCACCGTGGGACTGCTGTTCACCAAGGCGGACGCCGTCGGCATGAAGTCCCTCGCCTCCCGTTTCCAGCGCGAGGGCCTGGGCCGTCGTACCGACCTCATGCCCCTCCCGTACGCCGCGAAGGGCACCGTCGCCGCAGGCTTCGGCAGCAAGCAGCGTGCCTCCTGGACCGTGTCCGTCCTCACCGACGCCCCCGTCGTCGCCTATGCCGTCTCCGGCTGGTCCGACGGCCGCAGCGTCGACACCCCGCAGCCCGCCGAGGAAGCCATGAAGTCCGGCGCCACCACGCCCCCCGCCCAGGCCGGCCTCGGCCACGAGGCCCAGGGCCTCGCCGACCGTGTCGAACGTGCCCTGCGCAAGGACGTGAGCAGCCCCGCCTCGGAGCAGCCCTCATGACGCGCCGCAGCAGGGCCGGGGCGCTGAGCGTGCTGCTCGCCGCGTCCCTCGCCCTCATACCCTCCACCGCCGCGCACGCCGACGGCATCCGCGCCCAGCAGTGGGCCCTCGACGCCCTGCACACCCAGCAGGCCTGGCAGACCACCAAGGGCAAGGGCGTCACCGTCGCCGTCCTCGACACCGGCGTCGAGACCGACCACCCCGACCTCGTCGGCAACGTGCTCCCGACCCAGGACATGATCGGCTTCGGTGCCAAGGAGGGCGACCGCGCCTGGGCCCGGCACGGCACCGCCATGGCCGGCATCATCGCCGGCCACGGACACGGCCCCGGCAACGCCGACGGAGTCCTCGGCATCGCCCCCGAGGCGAAGATCCTCCCCGTCCGCGTGATCCTGGAGGACGGCGACTCCGCCCGCGCCAAGGCCCGCAGCACCCGCGGCAACGCCCTCGCCGAAGGCATCCGCTGGGCCGCCGACCACGGCGCCGACGTCATCAACCTCTCCCTCGGAGACGACTCCGCCTCCGCACACCCCGAACCCACCGAGGACGAGGCCGTCCAGTACGCCCTCAAGAAGGGCGTGACCGTCGTCGCCTCCGCCGGGAACGGCGGCGAGAAGGGCGACCACGTCTCCTACCCGGCCGCCTACCCCGGCGTCATCGCCGCGACCGCCGTCGACCGCTACGGCACCCGCGCCGCGTTCTCCACCCGCCGCTGGTACGCCACGGTCAGCGCGCCGGGCGTCAACATCGTCATCGCCGACCCCGACCACCGGTACTACGAGGGCTGGGGGACCAGCGCCGCCTCCGCCTTCGTCTCAGGAGCCGTCGCCCTCATCAAGGCGGCCCACCCGGGGCTGACCCCGGCCCAGGTCAAGAAGCTCCTGGAGGACACCGCCACCGACGCCCCCACGGGCGGCCGCGACGACTCCCGCGGCTTCGGCATGATCGACCCGGCCGCGGCCATCAAGGCGGCCGGCGCGCTCAAGCCGGAGGGCCTCAAGGCAGCTTCGTACGGGGAGAAGTACTTCGGTCCGGGGCCGGACGCCCCCAAGTCCGATGACGACACGAGCACTTGGGCGGCCCCGCTGGCCGGTGGCGCCGGCGGTCTGCTGCTCGTCGCGGGCGTTGTCGTGTGGCGCGGACGCCGACCCCGGGAAGAGGACTTCTAGTTCCGGGGACTTCCAGGCGCGAAGGCCTCTAGACCTGGGGTGACGCCGAGGCCGAGGTCTTCCCGGCGAACACCGACACCGTCGCCTTCGCTGCCGCCTCGACCAGCGAAATCCCCTTCGCCTGCGTCGAGTTGCCCTTCGACAGCACGGCCACCAGATACTCGTGACCGTCCGTCGCCGTCACCCGCCCGATGCTGTTGATGTCCCACAGACCGGTCGTGCTCCGGGCCAGCCAGCCGTTCTTCAACGCCCACTTGGAGCCGTCGGCCGCGGCCGACACCCCCCAGTGCTGATCGGTGGCTATCTCACCCATCAGCCCCTGCAGATACGTCCGTGAGGCCTCGCTCAGTTCCGAGTCGTCCCCGAACACCTGCTGCAACAAGGTGAGTTGATCCGCGGCCGTGGTCTGGGTGAGCCCCCACAGCGCCCCGTCGCCGCCCTCGGTGTCGGTGAGCCCGAGCGTCTTGTTCGCCGCGTCGAGGCCACCGGCCTTCCCGATGATGTCCCACAGCGCCGACGCGGAGGCGTTGTCGCTGTTCTCGATCATCGAGGTGGCGTACGTCTTCTCCTGCGCGGTCAGCCGTGTCCCCGCCTCCTGGTGCTGGAGCAGCAGCGCCGCCAGGATGTCGACCTTGACGATGCTCGCCGTGTCGAAGGAACCGTCCCCGTACGTGGCGCTGTCGCCGGAATCCACGTCCAGCACCGCCACCGAGACCTTCGCGTCGCCCGTGACGGCCACGGACTTCATGGCCTTCGCCAGCAGGGCGTCCAGATCGACCGTCGGCTCCGCCACGGGTTCCACCGATTCCTCCCCGTCCGCCGAGGCCGAGGAGGTGGCCGACGGCAGCGCCGTCGACGATACGGGGCTCGTACCGGTGTGCGCCTGGGCCTTCACGTAGACGGTCCCCGCCGCCGTACCGCCGACGATCGTGACGGCAGCCAGGGCGGTGTACAGCAGCGGGCGCGTCCGGGACGGGCGGGCACGGCGGCCGCGGGCTCTGGAGGACTCCATGCTCGCGATGCTCGTCGCGGTGACTGTGCGGGCCGTTAGACGCACGTTAGATGTGTGTCAGGGATATCTGAGAAACCCGTGAAAGCGGTGTCGGCCAGGTTTCCGGGCCCGCACAAGCCCAGCAGCATCCCCCCTATAGGGTCGATGACCGTGGCGA
The DNA here is from genome assembly GCF_053599215.1 of Streptomyces sp. NPDC001002. NCBI lineage: Bacteria > Bacillati > Actinomycetota > Actinomycetes > Kitasatosporales > Streptomycetaceae > Streptomyces > Streptomyces sp. NPDC001002. Next base: position 12,869 of record NZ_JBSFLV010000065.1, read on the forward strand.
ACAAGAACATTCCCGACCCCGGCTTCTCCGACGACGACGGCTCCGCCGACCCCCGGCTGAGCGCGGCGCTCGCGGCCTGGGCCGAGGACCGTAGTGCCGTCGGACCCGTCCTGGCGGCGCTGGCGAACGCCCGGCTCCTGGTCCCCGTCGTCGCCGTGCTCGGCGAGGTCGAGGAGGACGAGAACGGGCTGCGCCGCGAGAAGACCAGCGACATGGCCGTGCCGACCCTGAAGGCCGGCGGCCGCACCGCCCTGCCCGCCTTCACCTCCACCGAGACGCTGGCCCGCTGGGACCCGGAGGCCCGCCCCGTCGCCGTACCCCTGCACCAGGCGTTGCAGGCCGCCGCGCACGAGAAGGCCGACACCGTCGTCCTCGACCTGGCGGGACCGGTGCCGTACGAGCTGACGGGGGCCGCGCTGCGGGCGCTTGCCGAGGGGCGTACGACGGCCGACCCGCTCGCCGATCCGGCCGTACGGGAGGCGGTACGCACCGCGGTCGCCGCCGAGCCGGCCGTGCTGCGCGCCCACCTCGGGCCCGGACAGGCCGACGGCACCCTGGCCCTCGTACTCGATCAGTCCGCCGCCCCGGCCGAGGCCGCCCGCGCGGTCGCCGAGCGGCTCGCCGCCTCGGAAACACTCAGGGCCCGCCTGGTCCGCGGCCTCGACCTGGCACTTCTGCCGGCCGGGGCGACGCCACCGGGCGAGCCCTTGTACGTACGGGGATAAGGGTGTGCAGGAGGGGCTAGCCGTAGATCGGGCCCGTGTACTTCTCGCCCGGGCCCTGGCCCGGCTCGTCCTTGACGAGGGACGCCTCGCGGAAGGCCAGCTGGAGCGACTTCAGGCCGTCCCGCAGGGGCGCGGCGTGGAAGGAGCTGATCTCGGTCGCGCTCGCGTCCAGCAGACCGGCCAGGGCGTGCACCAGCTTGCGGGCCTCGTCCAGGTCCTTGTACTTGTCGCCCTCCTCGGTGAGACCGAGCTTCACCGCGGCGGCGCTCATCAGGTTCACGGCGACCGTCACGATCACCTCGACGGCGGGGACCTCGGCGATGTCACGGGTCATCTCGTCGAAGCCGGGGGAGTCGGCAGGGGTGTCACTCATACGCCACACACTAGAGCGCGGCGCACGCCGATTCGCACCACCCCCTGGTAGCTGCTAACCTTGTGTGACGACCGGCCGGATGCTTATGTGTCCGGCCCACAAGTGGAGGCTCCGATCTCCCACCCGGCTGTCCTTCGGGACGGCGGGTCACCCCGGTCAGGCGGCCGCCATCGTTCCGTACGGACGATGGAGTCGCCCGAAAGTGCGCCCCGCGATCCCTCGCGGCGGTGCTCCGGTAGTGCTTGGAGCCCCGCCTTGTGATCGTCCGGGGCATTTTTTGTGCCTTGGCGCGGTTAGGTCTGTCAAAAGACAAACGCGGCTGTCCGCCAGACCGCCGTGTGGTGCTAACCGAGGAGGATCCATCAGCGCCGAGCCCCGCATCAACGACCGGATTCGCGTTCCCGAGGTGCGACTTGTCGGTCCCAGTGGCGAGCAGGTGGGCATTGTCCCGCTGGCCAAGGCACTGGAGCTTGCGCAGGAGTACGACCTGGACCTGGTCGAGGTCGCGGCGAACGCCCGTCCGCCCGTGTGCAAGCTCATGGACTACGGGAAGTTCAAGTACGAGTCGGCCATGAAGGCCCGTGAGGCGCGCAAGAACCAGGCGCACACGGTCATCAAGGAGATGAAGCTCCGGCCGAAGATCGACCCGCACGACTATGACACCAAGAAGGGTCACGTCGTCCGGTTCCTCAAGCAGGGCGACAAGGTCAAGATCACGATCATGTTCCGTGGTCGCGAGCAGTCCCGGCCCGAGTTGGGCTACCGACTGCTGCAGCGTCTCGCGGAGGACGTCCAGGACCTCGGGTTCATCGAGTCGAACCCGAAGCAGGACGGCCGAAACATGATCATGGTTCTCGGTCCGCACAAGAAGAAGACCGAGGCGATGGCCGAGGCCCGCCAGGCGCAGGAAGCCCGCAAGGCAGAAGCGAAGGCCAACCCCGGCAAGTCGCAGAACGCCGCGGAGACCGACCTCGCCGAAGGCGAGCTCGCCGAGGAATCCGTCGAGGCTCCGGCCGAGGCGACCGCCGAGGCGTGATCCCGGGGACGCGAGTCCCCAGGACGTAACCGATACACACGACGCTCCACCGTGCCCGGTTTTCACGACCGGGCACCGGAGTGCCACCGACGAGGAGACAACGGCGCTATGCCGAAGAACAAGTCGCACAGCGGTGCCAGCAAGCGCTTCAAGATCACCGGCTCCGGCAAGGTGCTCCGTGAGCGTGCCGGCAAGCGCCACCTGCTCGAGCACAAGTCGTCCCGCGTGACGCGTCGCCTCACCGGCAACGCCGAGATGGCCCCGGGCGACGCCAAGAAGATCAAGAAGCTTCTCGGCAAGTGACGTACGCGGCGCTCCGGTTGAGCGCCGTACGTCTGGACCGGGACCCCATCGATTCCGGGCCGTGTGAGTCCAACCACGGCCCCGCTACAAGGAGTTAACAAGTGGCACGCGTCAAGCGGGCAGTCAACGCCCACAAGAAGCGCCGGGCGATCCTCGAAGCCGCCTCCGGCTACCGCGGTCAGCGTTCGCGCCTGTACCGCAAGGCCAAGGAGCAGGTCACCCACTCGCTGGTCTACAACTACAACGACCGCAAGAAGCGCAAGGGTGACTTCCGCCAGCTGTGGATCCAGCGCATCAACGCCGCTGCCCGCGCCAACGGCATCACCTACAACCGCTTCATCCAGGGTCTGAAGGCTGCCAACGTCGAGGTCGACCGCAAGATCCTCGCCGAGCTGGCCGTGAACGACGCGAACGCGTTCGCCGCGCTCGTCGAGGTCGCGCAGAAGGCTCTGCCGAGCGACGTCAACGCGCCCAAGGCTGCGTGATCGCTGCGCTGGCTTTGGCCGGCGTCACTGTGTGGACCCGTGGGTTTCTGCCTGCGGGTCCATTGCGTTGAGTGGTGCGGGATCGTTCGGCACCGCCGTTGACCGCCGTCGTGGTTGATCGCCGTCGCGGCGGAGAAAAGATTGCGGCGGAGACAAGCATGCGGCGGAGTAACTGGTACGGAAAGTGAGTTGGATGTCTCCCGTCAGCCCCGAGTTGATCTCCCCCCGTTCCCCCCGCGTCTCCGCCGCCCGGCGGCTCGCTCGGCGGAATTTTCGGGGGAAGGAGCGGCTGTTTCTCGCTGAGGGGCCGCAGGCTGTGCGGGAGGCGGCCGGGTTCGGGGACACGCTGGTCGAGTTGTTCGCCACCGTCGAGGCCGCGGAGCGGTACGCCGACATCGTCGGTGAGGCGCGGGATGTCGGGGCCCGGGTGCATCTCGCCGACGAGCAGGTCATCGCCGACATCTCAACTACCGTCACCCCGCAGGGGCTTGTCGGGGTCTGTCGGTTTCTTGATACGCCCTTCGATGAAATCCTCGCCGCTCGGCCCAAGTTGGTCGCCGTGCTCGCGAATGTGCGGGATCCCGGGAACGCCGGGACCGTCCTGCGGTGTGCCGATGCCGCCGGGGCCGAGGCCGTCGTACTGACCGATGCTTCTGTGGATCTCTACAACCCCAAGGCTGTTCGGGCTTCCGTCGGGTCTCTCTTTCATCTGCCTGTCGCCGTCGGCGTTCCCGTCGAGGAGGCCGTGGCCGGGCTGAAGGGGATCGGGGTGCGGATCCTCGCGGCCGACGGGGCCGGGACCGACGATCTCGACGACGAGCTGGACCAGGGGACCATGGGCGGGCCGACCGCGTGGGTGTTCGGGAACGAGGCGTGGGGGCTGCCGGAGGAGACCCGCGTGCTCGCGGACGCCGTGGTGCGGGTTCCGATCCACGGGAAGGCCGAGAGCCTGAACCTCGCCACCGCCGCCGCCGTATGTCTCTATGCGTCGGCCCGTGCACAGCGCGCCTCCGGAGGGTGCCGCTCCGTCACCGAGAGCTAGTAGGGTGACCAGCTCGGGAGCCACCTGCGCCGGTTGAAAGGCGGGATACGGGGATATGAGCGTCGGCACGAGCAGGGCGCGGGGAGCACGTGACGTGCGGCCCGGACCCGTGCCCCCGCACGGCGGCCCCGCAGGGCTCGGCATCGACCCCGACGATCTGCCCGACGGACTGGTCGTCGCCGACGAGCACGGCCAGGTCATCTGCTTCAACGCGGCGGCCGAGCGCATCACCGCCGTCCGTGCCGAGGACGCCCTGGGCCGGCGGCTGGAGAAGGCCCTGCCGTTAGAGGACCTGGAAGGCCGCCGCTGGTGGCAGCTGACCGACCCCTACGGAGGCCTCGCCACCCGGGTCCGCCAGCCCGAGCGCAACCTCCTGCTGCCCGGCGGCCGGGAGGTCCTGGTCTCCGCCCGCTATGTGCGCGACGAACCCACCGGACCCGTCCAGCGCTTCGTCGTCTCCCTGCGGGACACCGAGGCCCGCCGCCGCACCGAGCGCAGCCACGCCGAGCTGATCGCCACCGTCGCCCATGAACTGCGCTCCCCGCTCACCTCCGTCAAGGGCTTCACCGCCACCCTGCTGGCCAAGTGGGAGAGGTTCACCGACGACCAGAAGCGGCTGATGCTGGAGACCGTCGACGCCGACGCCGACCGTGTCACCCGGCTCATCGCCGAGCTGCTCGACATCTCCCGGATCGACAGCGGCCGCCTGGAGGTGCGCCGCCAGCCCGTCGACATGGGCGCCGCCGTCGGCCGGCACATCCAGGCGTACGTCGCCGCAGGTCAGCCCGCCGACAAGTTCCTGCTGCGGATCGAGCAGCCGTTGCCCGCGCTGTGGGCCGACCCGGACAAGGTCGACCAGGTGCTCAGCAACCTGCTGGAAAATGCCGTGCGCCACGGAGAGGGAACCGTCACCATCGACATCACGCCCTCGGCGTCCCCGCGCGAGCGGGAGGACGCCGCCGGCACGTCGGTCACCGTGGGCGACGAGGGCACCGGCATCCCGGAGGAGTCCATGAACCGCGTCTTCACCCGCTTCTGGCGGGGCAGCAAGCGCGGCGGCACGGGCCTCGGGCTCTACATCGTCAAGGGCATCGTCGAAGCCCACGGCGGCGCCATCACGGTCGGCCGCGCCCCCGGCGGCGGCGCCGAGTTCCGATTTACGTTGCCCGTGGGCACCCCGGCGTATCTCCAGTAGCCGCCGACGAGGCCCCACGGGCGCGGTCACCTGTCTCACCCCCGTTAGACTCGGCCTTTGGCACCTTTGCGTCCCCGTTTCAGGTCTCATCAGGTCTCAGGGACGACGCGTCCCCCCGAGTCGGGACGGGGACCATCCGCCAGCCAACCGGAAGCACGGGAAGAGATGTCGGCACCGAATAAGTCGTACGACCCTGTAGAGGTCGAGGCCTTGAAACCGGAAGAGATCGAGCGCATGCGGGACGAGGCGCTCGCCGCCTTCGCCGCCGCCGGTGACCTCGACGCGCTCCAGGAGGCCAAGGTCGCCCACACCGGCGGCACCTCCCCGCTCGCCCTCGCCAACCGCGAGATCGGCGCGCTGCCCCCGCACGCCAAGGCCGCCGCCGGCAAGCTGGTCGGCCAGGCCCGGGGCGCGGTGAACAAGGCGCTCGCCGGCCGCCAGGCCGAGCTGGAGGCCGAGCGCGACGCGCGCGTCCTGGTCGAGGAGGCGGTGGACGTCACGCTGCCCTACGACCGCGTGCCGGCCGGCGCCCGCCACCCGCTGACCACCCTCTCGGAGCGCATCGAGGACGTCTTCGTGGCCATGGGCTACGAGGTCGCCGAGGGCCCCGAGGTCGAGGCCGAGTGGTTCAACTTCGACGCCCTGAACATCGGCCCGGACCACCCGGCCCGCGGCGAGGCCGACACCTTCTTCGTGCAGGGCCCGGCGGGCAGTGGCGGCACCGAGTCCGGTGTCGTGCTGCGCACCCACACCTCGCCCGTGCAGATCCGCTCCCTGCTGGAGCGCGAGCTGCCGGTCTACGTGATCTGCCCCGGCCGCGTGTACCGCACCGACGAGCTGGACGCCACCCACACCCCGGTCTTCCACCAGGTCGAGCTGCTCGCCATCGACGAGGGCCTCACCATGGCCGACCTCAAGGGCACCCTGGACCACATGGTCCAGTCCCTGTTCGGCGCGGGCATGAAGACCCGGCTGCGGCCGAACTTCTTCCCGTTCACCGAGCCGTCCGCCGAGATGGACATGCTCTGCTACGTCTGCAAGGGCGAGTCCGTCGGCAACCCCGACCGCCCCTGCCGCACCTGCTCCTCCGAGGGCTGGATCGAGCTGGGCGGCTGCGGCATGGTCAACCCCAAGGTGCTGACCGCCTGCGGTGTGGACCCCGAGAAGTACAGCGGATTCGCCTTCGGGTTCGGCATCGAACGGATGCTGATGTTCCGCCACAACGTCGAAGACATGCGAGACATGGTCGAGGGTGACGTCCGGTTCACCCGGCCGTTCGGGATGGAGATCTGATGCGGGTCCCGCTTTCCTGGCTGCGGGAGTACGTCGACCTGCCGGCGACCGAAACCGGCCGTGACGTCCAGGCCAAGCTCATCTCGGCGGGCCTGGAGGTGGAGACCGTCGAGCACCTCGGCGCCGACCTCAAGGGCCCCCTGGTCGTCGGCCGGGTGCTGACGATCGAGGAGCTGGAGGGCTTCAAGAAGCCGATCCGGTTCTGCACCGTCGACGTCGGCACGGCCAACGGCACCGGTGAGCCGCAGGAGATCGTCTGCGGCGCCCGGAACTTCGCCGTCGGCGACAAGGTCGTCGTGGTCCTGCCGGGCGCCGTGCTGCCCGGCGGCTTCGCGATCGCCGCCCGCAAGACCTACGGCAAGACCTCCCACGGCATGATCTGCTCCAGCGACGAGCTGGGCATGGGCGACGACGGCACCCACGGCATCATCGTGCTGCCGCCGGAGACCGAGGTCGGCAAGGACGCCATCGAGCTCCTCGAACTGGTCGACGAGGTCCTGGACATCGCCGTCACCGCCAACCGCGGCGACTGCCTCTCCATCCGCGGCGTGGCCCGCGAGACCGCCGTCGCCTACGGCCTGCCGCTGCGCGACCCGGCGCTGCTGGACGTGCCCGGGCCCAACGCCTTCGGCTACCCGGTGAAGGTGTCCGACCCGGTCGGCTGCGACCGCTTCACCGCCCGCACGGTCACCGGCCTCAGCCCCGAGGCCCGCTCGCCGATCTGGCTCCAGCGCCGGGTGCAGAAGGTCGGCATGCGCCCGATCTCGCTCGCCGTCGACGTCACCAACTACGTGATGATGGAGCTCGGCCAGCCGCTGCACGCCTACGACCGCGGCCTGGTCCACGGCACCATCGGGGTCCGCCGCGCGGAGCAGGGCGAGAAGCTCGTCACCCTCGACGGCGTCACGCGCACCCTGCACGCCGAGGACCTGGTCATCACCGACGACCGCGGGCCCATCGGGCTCGCCGGCGTCATGGGCGGCGCCAACACCGAGATCGCCGACCACGAGGACACCGAGAACGCGACGAGCGACGTCGTGATCGAGGCCGCGCACTTCGACGCGGTGTCGATCGCCCGCACCGCCCGCCGCCACAAGCTGTCCTCCGAGGCGTCCCGGCGCTTCGAGCGGGGCGTCGACCCGCAGGCCGCGGCCGCCGCCGCGCAGCGCACCGTCGACCTGCTCGTGCTGCTCGCCGGCGGCACCGCCGAGGCCGGCGTCACCGAGATCAGCGCGCCGTCCGCGCCGCACACCATCGCCGTCCCGGCCGACCACCCGGACAAGGTCGCGGGCGTCGACTACGGCCGCGAGACCGTCGTCCGCCGGCTCCAGGAGATCGGCTGCGACGTCTACGGGCAGGACGAGCTGATCGTCACCGTGCCGTCCTGGCGGCCCGACCTGGTCGCGATCAACGACCTGGCCGAAGAGGTCATCCGCCTGGAGGGCTACGAGAACCTGCCCTCCACACTGCCCCGGCCCCCGGCCGGGCGTGGCCTCACCCGTCGGCAGCGGCTGCACCGCCGGGTCGGCCGGGTGCTCGCCGGTGCCGGATACGTCGAGGCGCCGAACTACCCGTTCGTCGGCGAGCAGGTCTTCGACCAGCTGCTGCTGGCGGCCGACGACCCGGCCCGCCGCGTGGTCAAGCTCGTCAACCCGCTCAACGACGAGGAGCCCGCGCTGCGTACGTCGCTGCTGCCGGGCCTGCTCGGCGCGCTGCGGCGCAACGACGGGCGGGGCGCGCACGACCTGGCGCTGTTCGAAACCGGGCTGGTCTTCCACCCGGCCGAGGAGCAGCACACCGCGGTGTCCCTGCCCGTCGACCGGCGTCCCACCGACGAGGAGATCGCCGAGCTGAACGCGGCTCTGCCCGTGCAGCCGCGCCATGTCGCCGTCGTCCTCGCGGGCGCCCGCGAGCAGGCCGGCTGGTGGGGCAAGGGCCGGCCCGCCGACTGGGCCGACGCGGTCGAGGCGGCCCGCGCGGTCGCCCGTGAGACCGGCGCCGAACTCGTCGTCCGCCAGGGCCAGTACGGTCCGTGGCACCCCGGCCGGACCGCCGAACTCGTGGTCGTCACCGACGGCGTCGAGCAAGTCGTCGGCCACGCGGGCGAGTTGCACCCGCGCGTGATCAAGGCGCTGAGCCTGCCCGCGCGCACCAGCGCCATGGAGCTGAACCTGGACGCGCTCGCGGCGGTCGGCGACGACACCCCGCAGGCACCCCGGATCTCCTCCTTCCCGGTCGCCACGCAGGACGTCGCGCTCGTCGTCGCCCGCGAGGTGCCGACGGCCCAGGTCGAGGCCGCGCTGCGCGAGGGCGCCGGTGAACTCCTGGAATCCATCCGGCTGTTCGACGTCTACGAGAACGACGAGCAGCTCGGTGAGGGCAACAAGTCGCTGGCCTACGCTCTGCGGTTCCGCGCGGCCGACCGGACGTTGACGGTCGACGAGGCCTCGGCGGCCCGGGACGCGGCGGTCGCCCTCGCGGGGGAGCGGGCGGGAGTGGTACTGCGCGGTTGACGACCGTGCCGGTGGCTGCGACGGCGGACGCAACGGCGGCTGTGGCGATGGCTGTTCGGCCCGTGGCCTTGGTCATAGCCTTGGTCATGGCCTGAACGGCCACCCTCGGTCACGTCACTCATATGAGTGACAATCCTGGGCGATCTGGTCCTCCCGGGCCATGCGGTCGACAGAATCGGACCGGCCTTTCGGGGCCGGTCCGATCTGCGCTGTCAGGGCCTAAATGGGGGGCCATCGGCATGATCCGCATCAAGGCTGGGGTGTCCCGCCGGGCCGTCCGCGAGGAGGAGCCGAGGCCACTTCGCCGGGTTCTCGCGCTGGGGCTGCCCACGGTCTGGGGCGCCATGGCGATCACGTACAAACTGGCCTGTCCGCTCGCCCAGCAGAACGGCATCGGGGCGCGGATCGTCACCAGCGCGGTCTTCTTCGCCGTCGGCACCGGGCTGATAGTCCACGTCCGGCAGGCGCTGATGCGTGAGCTCAGGGCCGTCCGCCGGGTCGCGGGCGCCGCCCAGAGCGCCCTGCTGCGACCGCTGCCCCCGCGCATCGACGGCCTGAACGTCGCGGCCGCCCAACTCGCCACGGACCGCGCCGCGGTGGTCGGCGGCGACCTGTACGAGGTCATCGCCACCGAGCACGGTGTACGTGTGGTCATGGGCGATGTACGGGGCCACGGCATCGGCGCGATCAGCACCGTCGCCGCCGTCCTCGGCTCGTTCCGCGAGGTCGTCCACGACGAACCCGAACTCGGCTGCGTCCTGCGGAAGTTGGACCGGGCCCTCGCCCGTCACCTGCGCGAACGCGCCCGCGCCGAACACCCCTCCGCCGGCCTCGAACCGGACAACCCGGTCGCCGAGGAGTTCGTCACCGTCCTCCTCCTGGAGATCCGCCCCGACGGCGAGATCCGCGCCCTCAACTGCGGCCACCCCTGGCCGTACCTCCTCAGCGGCCCCCGCGTCGAACACCTGACCAGAGTGGACCCCCTCCCACCCCTCGGCCCCTTCCCCCTCCCACCGGAACTCCCGGTCCTCCACTGCGGCCCCCTGCTCCTGGACGAAACCCTGTTCCTCTACACAGACGGAGCCGAGGACGCGAGAAACGCCCGGGGCAACTTCTTCCCCTTGGAGGGGGTACTCACCGAGGCCCTCCACGAAATCCCGCTGGCAGCACCCCAGTTGCTCTTGGGTGCCGTCTTCACGGCTCTGTTACGTCATACCGCGGGTGCTCCTACGGACGATGTGGCGCTGCTGGCTCTTCGCAACGAACGGCAACGCCTACGCCCTAAAGGGGCGCGGGGAACTGCGCGACCAGCCACAACGCACCCGCACCCGACAACGCACCTCCAAGCCCCCGGCGTCTAGTCGCCCCGGCAGGGTCGCCGCACTGTTTGAGGGGGAGCCGGCGACCCCGCAGGCCTCTGGCGAGGCACTCCAGTGAACCGACCAGCAACTCTCAGCAACAGAGCGCGCACCCTAAGGATCCGGGCACTCCATTCGCACCCCGTGTGAACGGCCCCGCACTACTCTGTCCGCACCGATGCACCCGGGGGTCATCCATGCAGCCCAACACTCTGCTAGACGCGATCCTCGACGAGGCAGGCATCTCGCACGCCGGCCTCGCCGCCCACGTGAACCAGGCGGGCCGCACCCGCGGACTCGCGTTGCGGTACGAACACACCGCAGTGGCAAGGTGGTTGAAGGGCCAACGCCCCCGCGGCCAAGTCCCCGACCTGATCTGCGAAGTGCTCGCGCAGCGCCTGCACCGGCCGGTGACCCTCGACGACATCGGCCTCGGCGTCCCCGGCGAACCGTCGACCCCGCACGGCACCTCCCTCTCCGGTTTCGTCGAGCGGGCCACCGCCCTGTGGCGTTCCGACGAGCAGCAGCGCCCGCACATACTGGGCGCCCCCGCCGTCACCGGCACGCCCGCCGTGATGCCCGTGTGGGAGTGGGAGAACCCGCCCGAGGACACGGACGTCTCCCGCGGCGGCCGGCACCGGGTCACCGCCGGCGACCTCGACATGCTGCGTGCAGCCCGCACCCACTACGAGCAGATGTACCGCAAGGCCGGTGGCATCGCGACCCGCACCCGGATCGTCGGCTTCCTCAACGCCGAGGCCGCCCCGCTGCTGCGCGGCAGCTACACCGACGCGATGGGCCGTCAACTGCACCGCGCCACGGGCGGGTTGGTGGCGATCGCCGGCATCTGCGCGTACGACTCGGACGCGCACGGTCTGGCCCAGCGCTACTTCCACCAGGCGCTGCGGCTCGCGAAAGCCAGCGGGGACCAGGGACTTGGCGCCTATGTCATCGCGCTGCTGGTCAACCAGGCGCTGTTCATGCGGGAGTACCGGCAGGCCGTCGCCTTCGCCGAGGCCGCGCTGCGGGCCGCCGGCAAGCACATCACCCCGGCGCTCGCCTCCGACCTGTACGCGATGCAGGCCAAGGCGTACGCGCACCTGGGCGACGGCACGAGCGCCCTGTCCTGCATCCGGCGTGCCGAGACGGCCGCCGAACGCATCCGGCGCGGGTACGAACCCGACGAGACGGGCTATGTCCAGCCGGGCCTGGTCAACGTCCAGGTGGCGGAGGCGCTGCTCAGCCTCGGCGAACTCGTGGCCGCGAGCGAGCATGCCGAAGCCGCCGTCGGTGAGCCGGCGCACGACCGCGGCCGGGTGCACCGGCTCGCCATGCTGAGCACGATCGAACTCCGCCAGGGAAACGCCGAGAAGGCGGTGGCCGCGGCCGTGCAGATGGCCGAACAGGCCCGCGGAATGGAGTCCCAGCGGCTGCGCGACAGACTCCGCGCGGTGCGCGAACACCTGGTGCGCAGCGGCGGTTCGGGCACCGCCGAGGCCGCCGAACTCATCGACGGGGCGCTGCGCGTACCGCTGTAGACCCGGCCCATGATCACCGACACGTCTTCGTTCCTGCTGCGATATTGCCACTTACTCGACGGAAGGTGGCAGAACCGTGCAGTGGACGAAACAGAACGAACAAACTGTGTACTCAAATCGCTGGTTCAGCGTCAACCTCGCAGATGTCGAACTGCCCGACGGCCGGCATCTCGACCACTTCCTGATCAAGCTGCGGCCGGTCGCCGTGGCCACGGTCGTCAACGAGGCCAATGAGGTGCTCCTGCTCTGGCGGCACCGCTTCATCACCGACAGCTGGGGGTGGGAACTCGCGGCGGGCGTCGTCGAGGACGGCGAGGACCTCGCGTACGCGGCCGCCAGGGAGTTGGAGGAGGAGACCGGCTGGCGACCGGGACCCCTGCACCACCTCATGACCGTGGAGCCCTCCAACGGGCTCACCGACGCCCGGCACCACATCTACTGGTCCGACGAGGGCGAGTACATCGGGCACCCCGTGGACGACTTCGAGTCCGACCGCCGGGAGTGGGTCCCGCTCAAGCTCGTCCCCGACATGGTCGCCCGTGGGGAGGTCCCGGCCGCCAACATGGCGGCCGCGTTACTGCTGCTGCACCATCTCAGGCTCGGCCAGGACAGCCCGCGCTGAACTCCCCACCCGGTCCTGGCCTTTCAATGTCCCAGGGCCTGCCAGATCGTCACGACGAGCGCGCCCACCGCCGTCAGCGCCGCGACCGCGGGCAGCGGCCAGCGGGAGTGTTCGAGGGCGACGATCCGGGCGCTCAGGTCGTCCATCTCCTTGTCGGTCTCCTCCGTACGATGAGTGAGCAGCGCCAACCCGCCCTCGACGCGCGCGTAGGCGACGTCGAGGCGGCGGCGTAACTCTGCGAGTTCTCCATGGACCACGGGATGCTCGGGGTCGGCGGTCACGAGTCCGCTCCTTTCCGTAGTCGGAACATCCCTTGCATGCGCATGAAGAGTCAACTCGCCTGGTGGGCGCGAGGGGAGCGTGTGCGCGCGGCATATGCGAGCCCGGTGCGCACACGGTGTGTGAATGACGTGGGCCCGGCACCACCGAGGTGCCGGGCCCATCGCAATCGCTCTTCGTAGTCGATCGCTCTTCTTCGTCAGGCGTAGGAGTCGTCAGGCGTAGGCGTAGAACCCCGAGCCCGACTTCCGGCCGAGCCGGCCCGCGTCCACCATGCGCTGGAGCAGCGGGGGAGCGGCGTACAGCGGCTCTTTGTACTCCTCATACATGCTCGACGCGACCGAGGCGACCGTGTCCAGGCCGATCAGGTCGGACAGCTTCAGCGGGCCCATCGGGTGGGCGCAGCCGAGCTCCATGCCGTTGTCGATGTCCTCGCGGCTGGCGATGCCCGACTCGAACATCCGGATCGCGGACAGGAGATAGGGGATCAGCAGCGCGTTGACGACGAAGCCGGAGCGGTCCTGGGCGCGGATCGCGTGCTTGCCGAGCACCTTCTCGGCGAAGGCCTGGGCACGGGCGAGCGTGCCCTCGGAGGTGGTGAGCGCCGGGATCAGCTCGACGAGCTGCTGCACCGGGGCCGGGTTGAAGAAGTGGATGCCGATGACCTGGTCCGGGCGCGAGGTGGCGACCGCGAGCTTCACCAGCGGGATCGAGGAGGTGTTGGAGGCCAGGATCGCGTCCGGGCGGGTCACCACCTGGTCGAGCACCTGGAAGATCTCCGTCTTCACCTGCTCGCTCTCCACGACGGCCTCGATCACCAGATCGCGGTCGGCGAACTCGCCGAGGTCGGTGGTGAAGCTGAGCCGCGCCTGGGTCTCCGCCAGCTCGTCCGCGCTGATCTTGCCGCGCTCGGCCGCCTTGGTCAGGGAGTTGAACAGCCGGGTCCGGCCGATCTCCAGGGCCTCGCCGGTGGTCTCGGCGACCTTCACGTCGAGGCCGGCCCGGGCGCACACCTCGGCGATGCCCGCGCCCATCTGACCGCAGCCCACGACTCCGACGCTCGCGATGTCTCCCGCCGGGATGTCCGTCACATCGTCCCCTTCGCTGATCTCCGCGTGCGGCAGGACGCCTTTGGTTCGGTGCCCTGCTCCGATCGTGCACGTTACCCGTAAGTATCGATGATCGATCGCGCGGGGACGTGCATCCTGGGCGGCGGAGACGATCCGTGACCGCGCGGATCCGCTGGGTATGGGGGTGTTGTGAAGATGGGGCGACTGTCTCGCCGGACGTTCGCACTGGCCGCGCTGGCGACCCTGGCGGCGGCGCCGGACGCGAGCGCCGCACCGGACGTCCGCCACCGGCGGTGGGTGGACCCCGAACTGCGGGGTGTGTGGGTGGCGACCGTGGCCAACCGGGACTGGCCCTCGCGGCCCGGCATGACCGCGGTCGAGCAGCGCACGGAACTGATCGCCCAGCTCGACCTCGCGGTGCGCAACCGCCTCAACGCCGTGATCTTCCAGGTCCGTCCGACCGCCGACGCGATGTGGCCCTCGCCGTACGAGCCCTGGTCGCAGTACCTCACCGGGACCCAGGGCAAGGACCCCGGCTGGGACCCGCTGGGGACGGCGGTCGAGGAGGCGCACGCCCGCGGTCTGGAACTGCACGCCTGGTTCAACCCGTACCGCATCGCCAACCACACCGACCCCACCAAGCTGGTCGCCACCCACCCCGCGCGCAAGCACCCGGACTGGGTCGTCGTGTACGGCGGCAAGCTCTACTACAACCCGGGGCTGCCGCAGGTCCGCGCCTTCGTGCAGGACGCGATGCTCGACGCGGTCGCCAAGTACCCCGTGGACGCGGTGCACTTCGACGACTACTTCTACCCGTACCCGGTGGCGGGCCAGACCTTCGACGACGACACTGCCTACGACCGCTACGGCGCCGGCTTCCCCAACCGGGCCGCCTGGCGGCGCGACAACATCGACAAGCTGGTGCGCGAGACGGCGGCCCGGATCAAGAGGACGCGGCCGGGCACGCAGTTCGGCATCAGCCCGTTCGGTGTGTGGCGCAACCTCGCCACCGACCCGCTCGGCTCGGACACGCGGGCCGGGGTGCAGACGTACGACGATCTGCACGCGGACACCCGCAAGTGGGTGCGGGAGAACTGGATCGACTACATCTGCCCGCAGTTGTACTGGAACATCGGCTTCGCCGCCGCCGACTACGCGAAGCTCGTGCCCTGGTGGGCGGACGTGGCGAAGGGCAGCGGGACGCGGCTCTACCTCGGCGAGGCGCTGTACAAGGCCGGCGACCCCGTGCAGCCCGCGGCCTGGCAGGACCCCGCCGAACTGTCCCGGCACCTCACCCTGGCCGATCGCCGCGAAGAGGTCGGCGGGCATGTGTACTTCGCCGCCAAGGACGTGGCGGCGGACCGGATCGGGGCGATGGCACGCGTGGTCGCCGACCACTACCAGCAGCGGGCGAAGGCCCCGCGCTGAGCCATTTATTGGGGGCGAGGGGCCGGCGTCGGGCTACTGCAGCATCTCCTTGTGCCGGATCTCCGTGTCGGGGCCGGGCGAGCAGACGCCCTCGTGGCCGTCCTCGAAGCGGACGCGGTAGGGCGGGTTGCCCTCCGCGCCCAGCACCTCGACGATCTCGCCGATCCTGTCGTGTTGGCCGACCACCCTGCCGTGCTGGACAAGCCGGTCACCGATGGTTGCACGCATCTGTCGGATCTCCTCACCATGTGTGGGAGCAGCGGTCCGGGGCTTCGAGTCTACGGCGCGGGACTCCTGTCGGTACCTGCCCGTACGTGCCTCTCAGCCCCGGGACCGCTGGGTCACGGCGATGCAGACGAGCACCGCAGCGGCCGTCACGGGAGCGGCCACCGGGAGGTGTTCGCCCAGCAGCAGCACCGACCACACGAGCGTCAACAGGGGCTGCGCCAGCTGGAGTTGGCTGGCTTTCGGGATGCCGATCGCGGCCATGCCCCGGTACCAGACGACCAGGCCGAGGAACTGCGAGCCCGCCGCCACCCACAGCAGTCCGGCCACGCCGTGCGCGGTCAGATGGACCGGCTCGAAGTACAGCGCGACGGCGGCGCCCGGCACGGTGAGCGGCAGACACAGCACCAGCGCCCAGCCGATGACCTGCCAGCCGGGCATGACCCGGGCCAGCCGGCCGCCCTCGGTGTAGCCGGCCGCGCAGACCAGGAGCGCGCCGAAGAGGTAGAGGTCGGCGGTGGTCAGCGCGCCGCCGCTCTGCTGCACGGTGAAGGTGATCACCGCTGCGGCGCCCGCGAGGGCCGCCGTCCAGAAGGTGCGGGAGGGGCGGGTGCCCATGCGCAGGGCGGAGAACAGCGCGGTGGTGAGGGGAAGCAGGCCCACGACGACGGCTGCGTGGGCGGTGGTCGAGGTCTGCAGGGCGAGCGTGGTCAGGAGCGGGAAGCCGATGACGACACCGGCGGCGACCACGGCCAGACCCGCCCAGTGCCGACGTTCCGGCACCCGGACTCGTAGGGCCAGCAGACAGCCGCCCGCGATGAGCGCCGCGAGCACACTGCGTACGGCGACCAGCGCCCAGGGGCCGAAGCTCTCCAGGCCCCACGCGGTGGCGGGAAAGGTCAGAGAGAAGGAGACGACGCCGAGGGTGGCAAGGAGGGTGCCGGCGCCGGTCGACTCGGTGGCCGTCTCGGTGGTCTGGGGGCCGCTGACCGTTATCCGTTTCGGTTCGGTAGCGCTACTCTGTGCTCTCATGCAAGAGCGTAGCAGTGTCGGTGAACTGGCGAATCAGCTGCGACAGGAGTTCGACCGCTACTCGCCGGGTGGAAAGCTCCCGTCGAGCCGCAGTCTCGTCGAGCGGTTCCGGGTCAGCCCGGTGACCGTCTCGCGGGCCCTGGCCCAGCTGGCCGCCGAGGGACTGGTGGTCACCCGGCCGGGAGCCGGTGCCTTCCGGGCCAGGGCGCGGGCAGCGACCGCTCCCACCGGGGACACGTCCTGGCAGGAGGTGGTGCTGAGCGCCGACAGCGCCGCCGACCTCGTACCGCGCACGGTGGACGCGTCCGGGGTCCTGGCCACGCTCGCCGCGCCACCGCCCGGGGTCGTCGAGTTCACCGGCGGCTATCTGCACCCCTCCCTCCAGCCGGAGCGCGCGATGGCGGCGGCGCTGTCCAGGGCGGGCCGGCGTCCCGGCGCGTGGGGGCGGCCGCCGGTGGAGGGGCTGCCGGAGCTGCGGGAGTGGTTCGCGCGTGACATCGGCGGCGCGGTCACCGCGGCCGAGGTGCTCGTCACGTCCGGCGGCCAGTCCGCGCTGACCACAGCCCTGCGCGCACTCGCTCCGCCGGGCGCGCCCGTGTTGGTCGAATCACCCACCTACCCGGGCATGTTGGCGATCGCCCGGGCGGCGGGCCTGCGTCCGGTCCCCGTCCCGGTGGACGCGGACGGCGTCCGCCCGGAACTGCTCGCCGACGCCTTCCGGGCCACCGGCGCGCGGGTCTTCGTCTGCCAGCCGCTGTTCCAGAACCCGACGGGCGCGGTCCTCGCCCCCGAACGCCGGCCCGAAGTCCTGCGGATCGCCCGCGAGTCCGGCGCGTTCGTCATCGAGGACGACTTCGTACGACGGCTCGTGCACGAGGACGCGGGGCCGCTGCCGAGTCCGCTCGCCGCGGCCGATCCCGACGGTGTCGTAGTCCATGTCGGCTCGCTCACCAAGGCGACCTCGCCGAGCTTCCGGGTGGGCGCGCTGGCCGCCCGGGGCCCGGTCATGGAACGGCTGCGCGCCATCCAGATCGTCGACACCTTCTTCGTTCCGCGCCCGCTGCAGGAGGCGGCCCTCGAGCTCGTCGGCTCGCCCGCCTGGCCACGTCATCTGCGGGCGATCTCCGGGGAGTTGAAGACACGCCGAGACACGATGACCGCGGCCCTCCAACTCGACCTCCCTGAACTCGCCCTCCCGCACATCCCGTCGGGCGGCTACCACCTGTGGCTGCGCCTGCCCGACGGCACGGATGAGCTGGCCTTCACCTCGGCGGCCCTGCGCGCGGGCGTCGCGATCACCCCGGGGCGGCCGTACTTCAGCGCGGAGCCTCCGGCGGCGCACGTCCGGTTGAGCTTTGCCGCGGTGGCGGGGGTGGGGGAGATCGTGGAGGGGGTACGGCGGTTGCGGACGGCCTGCGACGAGGTGCGCTAGGGCGCGGGTGCCGGCGCGGCGACGAACTCCAGGGAATCGAGCAGTTCGGCCGTCAGCCGTATCCCCGTTATTCGCTCGGCGAGGGCGAACGCGGCCTCGGTGTGCTGATGGTCCGACTCCTGGTCGGGGTCCAGCTGGAAGCCGGACTCCCGCATCGCCACGAGGTGGCTGTCCGCGCCGCTGCCGTCCCTGCGGTGGGGGAACAGGGGCTCGAAGTGCAGCAGCAGTTCGCCGTCCGCCAGCCAGAGGAAGTGGTCCACCGCGTCGACGTTCCGGTGGTGGGAGACCACGGTCCGCCCCGCCGACACCGTGCGTATCGCGGACGACGACACCCCCAGATAGCCGTTCACCTCGACCATCAACGCCCAGTCGCCGAGGGCGGCGACGGCGACGAACAGCTCGGCACCCCCGGTCCGTTCCCAGCAGTCGAAGGACGGCTCGAACAGGCCCGCCACCCCCGTGATCCGGGTCCCGTGCCCGGTGCCGCCCACGGCCGACAGCAGGTCCGCCGGAGCGATGCCGTCGGCCAGCGTGATGCAGTACGCCTCTCGCAGCCCCGCATGGCGCTCGCGCAGCCAGGCGTAGTCCCTCGCGTGCGGTGTCCTCCCCGTCATGCCCTGAAGGATGCCAGCCGCCACTGACAACCCCCGTCCGCCCATCGAAACCCGCTCGACAGCCCGCCCCCGACCTGCGAATCTCCCGCCATGACCGACACCCCTGGCCTCCCCGACGGCTACGAGATCTCCACCGACCGCGACCGCCTCGACGCCGACCGTGTGCACCGCTGGCTGTCCACCGACGCGTACTGGGCCCTCGGCCGGCCGCGCGAGAAGCAGGACCGGGCGATCGAGGAGTCGCTGAACTTCGGTGTGTACGAGGCGGCTTCGGGTGAGCAGGTGGCGTACGCCCGGGTCCTCACCGACCGCGCGACCTTCGCCTGGCTGTGTGACGTGTACGTCGACCCGTCGGTGCGCGGCAAGAGCATCGGCACGGCGATGGTCGCCGCCGTCCGCGACCACCTCCAGCCGTACGGTCTGCGCCGCATCCTCCTCGCCACGGCGGACGCCCACGGGGTCTACGAGAAGGTCGGCTTCCAGGCGCTGCCCCACCCCGAGCGGTGGATGGCGCTGCTGCTCCAGCCGGAGGTTTGACGCGATTGTCCAGCAGGTCCACACCGTGAAGTGAGGCCTCGCGCACCCTGGGTAACACCCGGCCAACACCCCTTGACCTGCGTACTTTCCGGACTGACGATCACGGCATGCAACTTCGGGTCACGTTCGTCGCCGCGGCGCGCAGCTCCCCGCTGCTCGCCGAACGCTTCGAGGACGACCGCCCGCTGGACCAGGCCGGATGGGGCGAGGTACAGCGCGCCGCCCACGACCTGGTGCCGCTCTCGGTCGCCGAACTGCGCTACTGCTCACCCACTCCCCGCAGCCGCTCCACCGGCGAGGGCCTCGGCTACGCCCCGCTCGTCCAACTCGCCCTGCGCGACTGCGACATGGGCCGCTGGCGCGGGCTGACGCTGGGCGAGGCGATGGCCCGGGAGCCGGCCCTGGTGGACGCCTGGCTCGCCGACCCGCGGTCCACACCCCACGGCGGCGAGTCGCTCCTGGACTTCATCTCCCGCGTCGGCAACTGGCTCGACACCCGGCCCGTCGAGGACCGCGGCCGCATCGTCGCCGTCGCCGAACCGTCCGTCATCCGCGCGGCGTTGGTGTACGTCCTGAAGGCGCCGCCGTCGACGTACTGGAACATCGACGTACGCCCCCTGTCGACGATCACGTTCACGGGGCATGCCGGGCGCTGGAATCTCCGCTTCGACGGGGTGCCGACGCAGCCGTCACAGGCGTAGCAGTCGCAGGTGTAGTAGTCACAGGTGTAGTAGTCACAGGCGTAGGAGTCACAGACGTGGCCGGCGTTCAGTTCTCGCGGTCCTCGCGTGCGTAGTCGGTGATCAGCACCAGGTCCTTGGCCGGACCGCCCACCCGCCACACCGTCCGCCAGTGGTCCGCGTCCAGGACGGTGAACTCGCCCCGGTAGAGGTCGGCCGCGCACGGATGGTCGGCGATGTACCGCCCGCTGCTCAGGTCCAGTTCGTGAAAGGGCCGCCCGTCGGCGAAACGCACGTCCGCCGTCCCCGGCACCGCCCCCGGCAGAAACCTCAACGTCCGCTCGGCGGGCCGCGCGACACCCTGCCAGGTGAACGTGCCGGACTCCTCGTGCAGCAGCCCGCCCTTCAACAGACCACCGCCTACCGGCAGTTCACCCTCCGGCGGCCCCTCCTCCGGCAGCGCCCCGAACACGGTCGCCCCCTCGAAGCGCCCCTCGTCCCCGCTCACCAGATCCCGCACCGACCGCTCCACGCGCCACCGCCCGGCCAGATGCGCCAGCACGTCCGGCACGGGCCAGAACTCGCCCATCCTCAACGCCTCTTCCGCAGTCGGCGCAGCCAATCCGGGGACTCCAAGGGGTCCTTGCGCCCGGCCTCCGTACGGATCTCCTGGTACGCCGCGTGACTCGTCGCGCGGAAGGCCTCCTCGTACGCGGCCAGCGCCCCGCCGACACCTCCGCCGCCGGAGCCGCGCCGCCGGATCCAGCGTGCCGCCCAGGTGAGGGACCCGAGGACCAGGGCCAGGCAGGCGACGGAGATCAGGTACGGCCACAGCGCATGCATGCCCTCGACCTTACGTCCCGGCTTTCGCGTCTCGAAAGTTCTCGATTCCGGGCCCCATTGACGCGCTCATGCCCCTTCCCTATCTTCCCGTTCGAAGTGTTGACCAGCGTCTGATATGTCGAACAACTTCAAGAGCCGCGGAGTATCCATGTCACGCACCGCCCGCACCCGCCTGAGACTCGGTCTGGGTGCCAGTGCCTTCCTGCTGGCCGTCGGTCTGATCCCGGCCGCTCCCACGCCCGCCCACGCCGACGACGTCACCGACTACGCGATCACCGTCGACCCCGCCGCCAAGGGCGCGAAGATCGACGACACGATGTACGGCGTCTTCTTCGAGGACATCAACCGCGCCGCCGACGGCGGCCTGTACGCCGAGCTCGTGCAGAACCGGTCCTTCGAGTACTCCACCGACGACAACAGGTCGTACACCCCACTGACCTCCTGGACGGTCGCCGGTTCGGCGCAGGTGGTGGACGGCGACGGACGGCTCAACGCCCGCAACCGCAACTACCTTTCCCTGGCCGCCGGTTCGTCGGTCACGAACGCCGGCTACAACACCGGCGTCCACGTCGAGGCGGGCAAGAAGTACGACTTCTCGGTGTGGGCGCGGGCGGAGGCGGGGGCCGGCCTGAGCGTTGCTCTCGGTGATGCGGACGGGTCGCTCGCAGACGCACGCCAGGTGGCCGTGAAGGGCGGCTGGGCCCAGTACAGGGCGGCCTTCACCGCCGCCCGCACCAGTTCCACCGGTCGCCTCACCGTCGCCGCCTCCGACGCGGTGGCCCTCGACATGGTGTCCCTCTTCCCGCGCGACACCTACAAGCACGAGCCCAACGGCCTGCGGAAGGACCTCGCCGAGAAGATCGCCGTCCTGCACCCGGGCTTCGTCCGCTTCCCCGGCGGCTGCCTGGTCAACACCGGTTCCATGCAGGACTACAGCGCCGCCTCCGGCTATCAGCGCAAGCGCTCGTACCAGTGGAAGGACACCGTCGGGCCGGTCGAGACGCGCGCCACCAACTCCAACTTCTGGGGCTACAACCAGAGTTACGGCCTCGGCTACTACGAGTACTTCCGCCTCGCCGAGGACATCGGTGCCATGCCGTTGCCCGTCGTGCCGGCGCTGGTGACCGGCTGCGGTCAGAACAACGCCGTCGACGACGACGCGCTACTCAAGCGGCACATCCAGGACACCCTCGACCTCATCGAGTTCGCCAACGGCCCGGTGACGTCGACGTGGGGGAAGGTCCGCGCCCGGATGGGGCACCCGAAGCCCTTCCACCTCACCCACATCGAGGTCGGCAACGAGGAGAACCTGCCCGTCGAGTTCTTCGCCCGCTTCCAGCAGTTCCGGGCCGCCATCGACGCCGAGTACCCGTACATGACGGTGATCTCCAACTCCGGCCCGGACGACGCCGGTTCGACCTTCGACACCGCCTGGCGGCTCAACCGGGACGCGAACGTCGACATGGTCGACGAGCACTACTACAACAGCCCGCAGTGGTTCCTGCAGAACAACGACCGCTACGACTCCTACAGCCCCACCGGCCCCAAGGTCTTCCTCGGCGAGTACGCCTCTCAAGGCAACGCCTTCAAGAACGGCCTCGCCGAGGCTGCCTACATGACCGGCCTGGAGCGCAACGCGGACGTCGTCAAACTCGCCTCCTACGCACCGCTGTTCGCCAACGAGGACTATGTGCAGTGGCGCCCGGACATGGTGTGGTTCAACAACCACGCCTCCTGGGGCTCGGCCGACTACGAGGTCCAGAAGCTGTTCATGACCAACGTCGGTGACAGGGTCGTGCCTTCGACGGCCACCGGCACCCCCTCGCTCACCGGCCCGATCAGCGGCGCCGTCGGCCTGTCGACGTGGAACACGACCGCCGCGTACGACGATGTGCAGGTCACCGACGCCGACGGCAACACGCTGCTGAGCGACGACTTCTCCGGTGACGCGTCGCAGTGGACCCATACGGGCAGCGGGAGTTGGGCGGTGCAGGACGGGCAGTACGTGCAGACCACCGAGGCCGCCGAGAACACCATGGTGTCGGCCGGCGACCCGAGTTGGCACGACTACGACCTGCGGGTGAAGGCCACCAAGAAGTCCGGCCGGGAGGGCTTCCTGGTCGCCTTCGGGGTCAAGGACACCGGCAACTACTACTGGTGGAACCTGGGCGGCTGGAACAACACCCAGAGCGCCGTCGAACAGGCCGTGGACGGCGGCAAGTCGACGCTGATCGCCAAGGCGGGCAGCATCGAGACCGGCCGTGCCTACGACATCGACATCAAGGTGCGGGGCCGCCAGGTCACCCTCTACCTCGACGGCCAGGAGTGGGGCAGCTTCACCGACGACAAACCGGCCGAGCCCTTCCGTCAGGTCGTCACCAAGGATCGTCAGTCCGGCGATCTGATCGTGAAGGTGGTCAACGCCCAGGCGTCGGCGGCCCGTACGGCGATCGACCTGGGCGGTGCAAAGGTCGCCACGAAGGCCCGGGTGACCACCCTCGCCGCCGCGCCGGAGGCGGTGAACACCGAGACGGCCACTCCGGTCGCCCCGGTGACGTCCACCTTCAGCGGGGTCGCCGACACGTTCTCGTATACGTTCCCGGCGAACTCCGTCACCTTCCTGCGGATCAAGCAGAAGTAGCGCCACCGCCGTCCGCGGGCTGCTTCCCCAGCGGCAGCAGCCCGCGTTCGGTGAAGACCTTCTTCGCCACGAACGTCGCGTTCAGGGCCTTGGGGAAGCCGCAGTAACCGGCCGAGTGCAGCAGCGCCTCGACGATCTCCTCCGGTGTCAGGCCCACGTTGAGGGCCGCGTTGACGTGCACCTCCAGCTGGGGCTCGCAGCCGCCGAGTGCGGTGAGCATGCCCAATGTCACCAACTGGCGGTCGCGCGGGGGGAGTCCGGGCCGGGAGTAGATCTCCCCGAAGCCCCAGGCGACGATGTGATGGGCCATGTCGGGGCTGATGTCCTGCAGCGAGTCGATGACCCGCTGGCCCGCCTCCCCGTCGATCGCCCGCAGGATCTCCAGGCCGTGGGCGAAGCGTTCGTCGGGCGTGCGGTGCTGCTCTGCGTCGGTCGTCATGCCCTCGACAGTAAGAGCCGGAGCGGCGGGTTCATCACTGAATAATGCAGAGGGAATTTTTTGTTTGCCGAATGTTCACTTCCTCTTCGGTAAGACCGTGACCGCTCCCAGAATTCGCTCCATCACTTTTCACCGACGGAACAACCGAACGGAAACTCCGACCGTCTAAGTCGGCGAATCAATGACGTGCGGGGGCAACGCAGATGGATCGCTCGACCCTGTCTACAGGCTTTTCCTGTGGCTCTCCTCACAGGAACGCACGGCCACGTCCGGACAGGAACAGGGTGTGAAACGGACCATCTTTCCGGCCCGACCCAGGCAGCGCGCGGCTCTGCTCGCCGCGCTGCTCACCGTCGCCGTGTTCTGCGCCGCGGACGCGGTCGCCCGCAGCTATCCCTTCGGCTCGAACACACGGAGCGTCAACGACCTGGGCAACCAGTACGTCCCCTTCCACGCGCACCTGTGGGACCTGCTGCACGGCCGCGCCGACGGCGGTCTCCTCGTCAACTGGCAGTCCGGGTACGGCGCCAGCTTCCTGCCCGACCTCGGCACCTACCTCAGCAGCCCGTTCGCCCTGTTCGTCGCGGTGTTCCCGCGCGATCGGATCGACCTCGCGGTGTACGTCGTCACGGTGTCGAAGACGGCCGCCGCCGGCGCGGCCATGGCGTGGCTGCTGCTCACCCTGCGCCCCGGCCGCTGGTGGGGGGCGGGGCTCCTCGGCGCCTCGTACGCGCTGTGCGGGTGGAGCGTGGCCGTCGCCTCGTACAACCCGATGTGGCTGGACGGGCTGGTCGCGCTGCCGCTGTTCTGTCTGGTCGGCGAGTGGGCGCTGCACCGAAGGCGCCCACTGCTCGGCGTCCTGATCGTGGCGCTGGGCTGGATCGCCAACTTCTACACCGCGTACATGGCCACCATCGGCGCGGGCCTCGTGCTGCTCCTCCAACTCTGGCTCTCCGGACTGCCGTTGCGGCAGAAGCTCGCCACGGCGGGCCGCGCCGCGCTCACCGTCGCCCTCGGCGTCGGCCTGGCCGCCCCGCTCGTGACGGTCGTGTACTTCGGCACCAAGCACGCCTACCCGGGCCGGGTCGTGCACTTCACGCCCGTGCCCACGAAGGACATGCTGGCCCGCCTGCTCCCGACGACGTACAGCTTCGGCACGCCCGCCCTCTACGTGGGCATGACCGCGCTGCTGCTCGTCCTCGCCCTGCCCTTCCACCGCAAGGTCCCGCGCCGGGTGCGCGGCGGCTGGACGGTCCTGGTCGCCGCGGTGGCGCTGTCCCTCCAGTGGGAACCCACCCACCTGGTCTGGCACGCCTTCGCCACCCCGCAGGGCAGCGCCTACCGACAGGCCTTCGTGCTCTGCGCCCTGATGGTGATCGCCGCCTGGCACGCGCTCTCGTACGGCCCACCGGACCGGCGCGCGCTCGCTGCCGCGGTCGGACTGCTGGCCCTGATCACGGCGATCGCCAGCCGCAGCGCTTTCGTCCGCCCGGTGATGTGGCTCGTTCTTGGCCTGGCGGTCGTGGGAGCGGTGGGCGGACTCGCGCTGCTGGGACGGCTGGACAGGTCGCCGGCAGGTGTCGACGACCGGGCGGGGAGTGAGGGACAGGCCTCGACAGCCGATCGCGCCCGTACGGTCACCAGGCGCCGCACCCTGCTCGCCGGCCTCGCTCTCGCCCTGCTCTTCGGCGGCCAGTTCGGCGAGGCCGCCGCCACCTCCGCCGTGGCGAGCAGGCTGCGGCTCGGCAGCATGGACGACTACGCGCCCTGGGGGGACCGTCAGGCGACGGAGGCCTCGCTCATCGCGCGGGCCGACGGTTGGCCCGACTACCGGACGGACCCGGGGCGGGAACAGACCGTCGGCAACGACGCGCTCATGGTCGGCGGCCAGGGCGGCCAGTACTACAGCAGCCTCACCGCCGACGTCCTCAGCCGCACGCTCACCGCGCTCGGCGACGGTTGGACCTCCCGGGGCCGCAGCCTGCAGAGCCTCGACAACGCCGTCACCGACGCGATCTTCTCCGTCGGCGCCCGGGTGCACAACCCGCCCGACCCGCACCAGAACTGGTTCCCGCAGGACGGGTCCGGGCCGACGGTGACCCGCGAGGACGTACCGCCGCTGGTCACGGTACGACCGTCCGACGCGTCCTCGCGGGCGGGCTTCGGGGCATCCCCGTACCGCAACCAGGAGTTGGTGCTCGGCGCCCGCGTCTACACCGTCCCCGAGGTCACCGTCCGTACCAGCAGCGGCAAGCCGCCGCGCGCCGGCACCGCGGCCCACCCCGGGTTGCTCGTCGACGTCCCGGCCAAGGGCAGTGCGAACAGGCCGACGATCACGGCCAGTTGCCCGGCCGGCAACCAGGTCTATCTGTGGGCGCCGCACTACGCGGGCACCGCGCAGTTGGGTGACGGGCCGACCGGGCGGTTCCGGTCGGACGCGCCCGGCACCAAGATCGCCGCGATGCAGCCCCTCGGCACGGCCCCGGCCTCCGGGCGTCTGAAGATCGAGCTGACCCCGAGCAGGCCGAGCCGCGTCCCCGAAGGCGCGGTCGGCTGCCTGGACACCGCCCGGCTGCACACCGCCGTGGAGCACCTCAAGGCCACCGGCGCCACGAAGGTGAGCGTGGACGACGGCACGATCAAGGCCCAACTCCCCGCCGGCAGTACGGGAATCGCCGTCGTGGCGGCTCCCCGCATCGCCGGCTGGCGCTGCGCCGCCGGTGACCACTCCGCCGTACCGGCCAAGGCGTACCACGGCCTGATCGCCGTACCGCTGGACGGCTCTTCGACCAACCTGACCTGCACCTTCCACCCGCCCGGGCTGCGGCTTGGCAGCGCGGTGGGAGGGGTTTCGCTGCTCACCCTGATTCTGCTCGGCGTCCTCGGCGCCGTCCGCCGCCGACGGGCCGCTCGGCCGCCGGCCCCGTCGCCCACGACCACCAGAGACCTCGACCGGGCGAGCGCGTGACCCGCGCTCGGCGTCCGTTTCCCAGGGGGGAAAGTCCATGCTGATCTCGATCGTCGCACCGTGTTACGACGAGGAAGACGTCATCGAGCGCTTCCACGAACAGGTCCAGAAGGTCGCGGAGGAACTGCTGCCGCTCGGCCACGACATGGAGTTCGTGTACATAGACGACGGCAGCCGCGACCGCACGCTGATGGTCCTGGAGCGGCTGGCCGGGCTCGACAAACGCGTGCGGTACGTCTCCTTCAGCCGCAACTTCGGCAAGGAAGCAGCCTTGTTGGCCGGTCTGCGCAACGCCTCCGGCGACTGTGTCGTCGTCATGGACTCCGACCTCCAGCACCCGCCCCAACTGATCAAGCGCATGGTGGAGTTGCGCGCCGAGGGCTACGACCAGGTCATCGCGCGCCGCACCCGTACCGGCGACGGAATGGCCCGCACCCTCACCGCCCGCCTCTACTACCGGTTCGTCAACCGGCTCATGGACGTCGAACTCGTCGACGGCGTGGGCGACTTCAGGCTGATGTCCCGCCGGGTGGTGGACGCGGTCCTGGACCTCACCGAGTACAACCGCTTCTCCAAGGGCCTGTTCGCGTGGGTCGGCTTCCCCGCCACGACCTTCGAGTACGAGAACGCGGCCCGCGAGGCAGGCCGCACCTCCTGGTCCTTCAAGGGCCTGCTCAACTACGGCCTGGACGGCCTCCTCTCCTTCAACAACCGCCCGCTGCGCGCCGCTCTCTACCTCGGCATGGGCCTGCTGCTCTGTGCCGGTCTCTACACCGGCTGGATCGTGGTCGCCGCGCTCGTCCATGGCGTCCAGACCCCCGGCTATGTCACGATCATCACGGCCGTCACCGGCGTCGCGGGGGTGCAGATGATCATGCTCGGAGTCATAGGCGAGTACACCGGCCGGATCTACTACGAGGTGAAGGGGCGCCCGCACTTCCTGGTGAAGGCGAGCAACGTGGAGCGGAAAGAGGACTGCTCCTCGGGCGGCAGGACAAAGGACCTCATTCCCTGATGGAGAGTTCCCTGAAGCCGGATTCCCCGCCGTCGAGTTCTACCGGGTCACGGGGTCTGCTGTCGCGGCAGATGATCGTCTTCGCCGTGATCGGGGTGCTGAACACGGGCACCTATTACGGCCCCTACCTGGTGTTCCTCACCCGTTTCCCCTATCTGGTGGCCCATATTCTCGCGACGGCCATCAGCATGACCGGATCCTTTTTCCTGAACGCGCACTTCACTTACCGGACCCGGCCGACCTGGCGGAAATTCCTGCTCTTCCCGCTCACCAACGCGGCCAATTTCGTGGTCACGACGACGGGCGTCTACGTGCTGGTGGACCTGCTGCACCTCGACAGCCGGTACGCCCCGCTGCTCGCCTCGCTGGCGGCGATCCCGGTGACGTTCGTGGTCTCGCGGAAGATCATGCTGCCGAAAGTGGAGACCTCCGGGCGGAAGGCGGAGGGCTCCGCGCGGGAGCCGGAAGCGGACGGGATTGCATAAACGTGCAGCGAAACGTATAGTCATGCCATCCAGGAGGAGGATGACATGGCGGTACGTGCGGCGGTGGCCGGGGCGAGCGGATACGCGGGCGGCGAGCTCCTGCGACTGCTCCTCGCGCACCCCGAGGTCGAGATCGGCGCCCTGACCGGCAACTCCAACGCCGGCCAGAGACTCGGCGCGCTCCAACCGCATCTGCTGCCGCTGGCCGACCGAGTGCTCCAGGAGACCACCACCGAAGTCCTCGCCGGACACGACGTCGTCTTCCTCGCCCTGCCTCACGGCCAGTCCGCCGCCGTCGCCGAACAGCTCGGCCCCGACGTGCTCGTGGTCGACATGGGCGCCGACTTCCGGCTCAAGGACGCGGCCGACTGGGAGAAGTTCTACGGCTCCCCGCACGCCGGCACCTGGCCCTACGGCCTGCCCGAACTGCCGGGCGCCCGCGCCGCGTTGGAGGGGTCCAAGCGCATCGCGGTGCCCGGTTGCTACCCGACCGCCGTCTCCCTCGCCCTCTTCCCGGCCTACGCCGCCTCTCTCGCCGAGAACGAGGCCGTGATCGTCGCCGCCTCCGGCACGTCCGGCGCCGGCAAGGCGGCCAAGCCGCATCTGCTGGGCAGCGAGGTCATGGGGTCCATGTCGCCGTACGGCGTCGGCGGCGGCCACCGGCACACCCCCGAGATCATCCAGAACCTCGGCGCGGTGGCGAGGGAGCCGGTCGCCGTCTCCTTCACGCCGACGCTCGCGCCGATGCCCCGCGGCATCCTCGCCACCTGCACCGCGAAGGCGAAGCCCGGCGTCACCGCCGAGACCGTCCGCGCCGCCTACGAGAAGGCCTTCGCCGACGAGCCCTTCGTCCAGCTGCTGCCCGAGGGGCAGTGGCCCGCCACGGCGTCCGTCTACGGTTCCAACGCCGTTCAGGTGCAGGTCGCGTACGACGAGGCCGTGGGACGGATCATCGCGATCAGCGCCATCGACAACCTGACCAAGGGCACCGCGGGCGGTGCCCTGCAGAGCATGAACCTCGCCCTCGGGCTCGACGAGTCCACCGGGCTGACGACGATCGGAGTCGCGCCGTGAGTGTGACGGCAGCACAGGGATTCACGGCCGCGGGCATCGCCGCCGGGATCAAGGAGAACGGCAACCCCGACCTGGCCCTCGTGGTCAACAACGGGCCCCGCCTCGCCGCCGCGGGCGTCTTCACCTCCAACCGCGTCAAAGCCGCGCCGGTGCTCTGGTCGGAGCAGGTGCTGAAGGGCGGCCAGGTCTCCGCCGTCGTCCTCAACTCCGGTGGCGCCAACGCCTGTACGGGGCCGAAGGGCTTCCAGGACACGCACGCCACGGCCGAGAAGGTCGCCGACACGCTGGGTCTGAACGCAGCCGAGGTCGCCGTGGCTTCCACCGGGCTCATCGGACTCCTGCTGCCGATGGACAAGCTCCTTCCCGGAGTCGAGACCGCCGCCGCCCAACTCTCCCCGCACGGCGGCGAGAAGGCCGCCATCGCCATCAAGACCACCGACTCCGTCCACAAGACGGCCGTGGTCACGAAGGACGGCTGGACCGTCGGCGGCATGGCCAAGGGCGCCGGCATGCTCGCCCCCGGCCTCGCCACCATGCTGGTCGTCCTCACCACGGACGCGGTCGTCAAAAGTGACGTACTGGACAAGGCACTTCGGGACGCCACGCGCACGACCTTCGACCGGGTCGACTCCGACGGCTGCATGTCCACCAACGACACCGTGCTGCTCCTCGCCTCGGGTGCCTCCGAAGTCACCCCTGAATACGCGGAGTTCGCGGAGGCCGTCCGGGCCGTCTGTGACGACCTCGGCCAGCAGCTGATCCGCGACGCCGAGGGCGCCAGCAAGGACATCAAGGTCGAGGTCGTCAACGCGGCGAGCGAGGACGACGCCGTCGAGGTGGGCCGCTCCATCGCCCGCAACAACCTCCTCAAGTGCGCGATCCACGGCGAAGACCCCAACTGGGGAAGGGTGTTGTCCGCGATCGGTACGACCAAGGCCGCCTTCGAGCCCGACCAGCTGAACGTGGCGATCAACGGCGTGTGGGTCTGCAAGAACGGCGGGGTCGGCGAGGACCGCGACAAGGTCGACATGCGCTACCGCGAGGTGCACATCGTCGCCGACCTGGCCGCCGGGACCGAGACCGCGACGATCTGGACCAACGACCTCACCGCCGACTACGTCCACGAGAACAGCGCGTACTCCTCATGAGCAATGTGACCCGCAAGCACACCGCGCTGCCCAAGGCACAGATCCTCATCGAGGCGCTGCCCTGGCTGGTCCGGCACAACGGCAAGACGGTCGTCATCAAGTTCGGCGGCAACGCCATGATCGACGAGGACCTCAAGGCCGCGTTCGCCCAGGACGTCGTGTTCCTGCACCACGCCGGGCTCAAGCCCGTCGTCGTGCACGGCGGCGGCCCGCAGATCAGCGCCGCCCTCGACAAGCACGGCATCGTCAGCGAGTTCAAGGCCGGCCTGCGCGTCACCACCGAGGACGCCATGGACGTCGTACGCATGGTGCTCGCCGGACAGGTCCAGCGCGAACTGGTCGGGCTGCTCAACCAACACGGGCCGCTGGCCGTGGGGTTGACCGGCGAGGACGCGCACACCATCACCGCCACCAGGCACCGGCCCGAGATCGACGGCGAGTTGGTCGACATCGGGCGGGTGGGCGAGATCACCGCGATCGACACGGGCGCGATCGAGGCACTGCTCGCCGACGGCCGGATCCCGGTCGTCTCGTCGATCGCCCGTTCCGAGGACGACGGACATGTCTACAACGTCAATGCTGATACGGCGGCTGCGGCACTCGCTGCGGCACTGGGCGCCGAAACCCTCATGGTCCTCACGGACGTCGAGGGCCTCTACGAGGACTGGCCGCACAGTGACGAGGTGATCAGCCGCCTCACCGCTTCCCAACTGGAGAAGCTGCTGCCGGAGTTGAGCTCCGGCATGGTGCCGAAGATGGAGGGCTGTCTGCACGCCGTGCGCGGTGGGGTCACCACCGCCCGCGTCATCGACGGCCGGGTCCAGCACTCGATCCTGCTGGAGATCTTCACCGACGAGGGCATCGGCACGATGGTCGTGGCCGACGAGCAGGAGGGGGACGCCGAATGACCGCCAACGAGGAGTTGACGGAGCGGTGGCAGGGCTCGCTCATGAACAACTACGGCACCCCGCGGCTGCCCCTCGTGCGCGGCGCCGGCGCCAAGTTGTGGGACGCCGACGGCAAGGAGTACGTCGACTTCGTCGGCGGCATCGCGGTCAACGCGCTCGGCCACGCCCACCCGGCGATCGTCGAGGCCGTCAGCAGGCAGATCGCCTCGCTGGGTCACGTGTCCAACCTCTTCATCGCCGAACCGCCCGTCCTCCTCGCCGAACGGCTCCTCCAGCTCTTCGGCCGCGACGGCAAGGTCTACTTCTGCAACTCGGGCGCCGAGGCCAACGAGGGCGCCTTCAAGATCGGCCGGCTGACCGGCCGGCCGCACATGGTCGCCACCCACGGCGGCTTCCACGGCCGCACCATGGGCGCCCTCGCGCTCACCGGCCAGCCCGGCAAGCAGGAGCCCTTCCTGCCGCTGCCCGGTGACGTCACGCATGTTCCGTACGGCGACGCGCAGGCGCTGGCCGCCGCGGTCACCGAGGAGACCGCGATCGTCGTCATCGAACCGATCCAGGGCGAGAACGGCGTCGTCGTACCCCCGCCCGGCTACCTCAAGGCCGCCCGTGCGATCACCGCGGCCACCGGATCGCTGCTGGTCCTGGACGAGGTGCAGACCGGCGTCGGGCGTACCGGCCACTGGTTCGAGTACCAGGCCCACGAGGGCGTCCTGCCCGACGTGGTCACGCTGGCCAAGGGGCTCGGCGGCGGGCTGCCGCTCGGCGCCACGGTCGCCTTCGGCCGCGCGGCGGAGTTGCTCCAGCCGGGGCACCACGGCACGACCTTCGGCGGCAACCCCGTCGCCTGCGCCGCCGGACTCGCCGTCCTCGACACGATCGAGAACGAGGGGTTGCTGGAGAACGTCAAGCGGCAGAGCGAGAAGTTGCGGGACGGGATCGAGTCACTGGGCCATCCCGTGATCGGCCATGTCCGGGGCGCGGGCCTCCTCCTGGGTATCGTGCTCACCGAGCCGCTCGCGCCCAAGGTGCAGCAGGCGGCTCAGGAGGCCGGCTTCCTGGTGAACGCGCCCGCCCCCGACGTCGTACGGCTGATGCCACCGCTGAATCTGCGCGACGACGAGGTGGACGCGTTGATCGCTGCGCTGCCCGGCGTCCTGGACGAGGCACACGGGGACGGATGATCCGGGAATGAGACGACGACGATGAGTCAGGCGCAGGACGACGACGTACAGCATGCCGGGCCGGCCGTGCCGCAGACGCGGACCGCGCGGCATCGGCGGATCGTGGACATCCTCAATCGGCAGGCGGTGCGGTCGCAGAGTCAACTGGCGAAGCTGCTGGCCGATGACGGGCTGACGGTCACTCAGGCGACGTTGTCCCGGGATCTCGACGAGTTGAACGCGGTGAAGATCCGTAACACCGAGGGCGATCTCATCTACGCGGTGCCCAGTGAGGGCGGGTTTCGTACGCCTCGGGCGCCGTTGGGGGAGTCGGCGAAGGAGGAGCGGATGCGGCGGCTCTCTTCTGAGCTGCTGATCTCTGCGGAGGCTTCGGCGAACCTGGTTGTTCTGCGGACGCCGCCGGGTGCTGCGCAGTTCTTGGCGTCGGCGATTGATCAGGCTGAGCTGCATGACATTCTCGGGACCATTGCCGGGGATGACACGTTGCTGTTGATCAGCCGGGAGGCTACGGGGGGTCAGGCACTGGCGGAGCATTTGTTGCGGTTGGCTCAGAACGGGCATTGAGGTGGTTCGTCGGGTGCGGGCCGTCAGTGGTTGCTCGCGCCCACGCGGCGGAGCCGCAAATCGATACAGCCCCGCGCCCCTAGGTGACTCCACCTAGCCCAGTCGGGATGCCAGGCCTCCTGTGCATCTGACCTCGTCGCCCGCCGTTATCAGCAGGGCCTCTACGTCCGGCAAGGACTCCAGCCACCGTAGGCCCTGTCTTGAGCCCATCGCGAACGCTGCCGTTGCCCAACAGTCTGCCCACGTCAGTTGGGGCGCCACGACCGTTACCGCCACCAAGTCCGAGATCGCGGAGCGGCCTGTGCTGGGGTCGACTATGTGGGTGCCGCGTTCTGCGGTGCCCGACGTCGCTACCGCCAGTTCGTCCATGCCCGCCGCCGAGATGACCGCTGCCAGGCCGCCGGGGCGGATCGGGTCCGATACGCCTACGCGCCACGGGCGTTGGGGGCCAGGGACGCCGAGGAGTTGGACGTCGCCGCCGCCGTTGACGCTGACGCCCGTTGCGCCGGCTGCCCGGATGAGACGGGCCGCGCGCTCGGCCGACCAGCCCTTGACGATGCCCGTCGGGTCGAGGCGGCCCTGGTACGTCGTGCTGAACCAGCCGTCGCTCAACCGCTCGGCCTCCGCGCCCAGTTCGAGGACCTCGGCGACCTCGGGGTCGCACTCCGCGAGGGTCAGCTCGCCGCGCGCCAGCCGGGAGAGCTGGCTGTCGTCGCGGTAGGTGCTGAACACCTCGTCGACCCGGTGCAGTCCGGCGACGGCCTCCTCCAGCGCCGCGCGCACCGCACCGGGCTCCCCACCGCGGACGTCGAAGGAGAAGACGGTCCCCATGACCTCCTCCGCATGACGTACCGCGGCGGGAGCTTCTGCCGGTTCGGCCACTGCCTCAGCCACCGGCCTGGTCCAGCGCCGACTGCAGGGACTGCTTGTATCCCGCGCTCGTGTAGGTGGCGGTCGAGACCGAGTCGATGTCAGCGGTGCCCTTGGCGACGGCTTCCTGGTTGAGCTTCGGGATGGCGAGGGCCGTCTTCTGGTCGCTCGTGCCGCCCTTGGGCGCCTGCACCGCCTCGGCTTTGGTGATCTTGCCGTTGGCGACGGTGATACGGACCTGGACGGGGCCGTACTGCGTCTGTGCGACGGCGCCCGTCACCGTCTTCGCCTGAGCGGAACCGGCGTCGGAGCCCGAGCCGGTGCCGGGGGAGGACCCCGTGCCGCCGCCCTGCGCGTTGCCGGCCGCCTTCATCTTGTCGATGGCCGACTGCAGGGACTGCTTGTAGCCGCCGCTGGTGTACGTGGCGCTGGACACCGAGTCGATGTCCGCGCTCTGGGCGGCGACGGCCTCCTGGTTGAGCTTCGGGATGGCCAGCGCGGTCTTCTGGTCGCTGGTGCCGCCCTTGGGCGCCTGGATCGCCTCGGCCTTGGTGATCTTGCCGCCCGCGACGGTGAGCCGGACCTGGACGATGCCGTACTCGGTCTGGGCCGGGTTCCCGTCGACGGTGCCCGTGCCGGTGGCCGCGGCGCCGCCCTGGGGCGACTCCTGCGCACCCACCGTCTGCTGCGGCACCACGCCGGCCGCCGCGGCGCCCGGGTCGGACGCCGGCTTCAGCGACAGCAGCAGCACCACGCCCGAGACGGTGGCGGCGGTGGCCAGCACGACACGCCGGATGGGATGACTCTTCCTCATCGGTTCAAAGCTCCTGAAGTCCCGTCGCTCACATCTCGAACGACTCGTGATGGATGCGGCGGGCGGGCACTCCCGCGCCGCGCAGTGCTTCGTACACGGACTGCGCGAACCCGGGCGGGCCGCACATGAACACGTCGTGGTTGTCGATGTCCGGCAGCTTCTGCTTGAGCCGCTCCGCCGAGATGTCGGGGCGCTCGCCGTCCGGGCTGTTGACCGCGTACATCAGGCGGGCGCCGCGGTCGTTGGCGATGGCGGCCAGCTCGTCCCACAGGGCCAGGTCCTGGGTGGTGTTGGCCCGGTACAGCAGCGTGATGTCGCCGGACGCGCCCGGCAGCGTCTCGAACAGCGCCCGCATCGGCGTGATGCCGACCCCGCCCGCGACCAGCAGCACCTTGCCGCGGCTGCGGCGCTGGGCGGTCAGCGCGCCGTACGGGCCCTCGGCCCACACCTTGGTGCCGGGCGTCAGCTCGCGCAGCCGCGCGCTGTGGTCGCCGATCGCCTTCACCGTGATCCGCAGCATGTCGGGGCGGGGCGCCGCCGACAGCGAGTACGGGTGGGAGGAGAACCGCATGCCCGGCGCCAGGAACCGCCAGCGGAAGAACTGCCCCGCCTGAGCGCCCATCCGGTGCAGCTTGCGCCCGCTGATGAGCACCGACACGATGCCCGGCGTCTCCTCGATGACCGCCTCGACGCGCATGCGGTGACGGAAGTTGAGCCGGATCGGGGCGAGGATGCGGTACCAGAGGACCAGCGCGGTGACCGCGCCGTAGAGGACGTACCAGAAGGTCTTGGCGGTCGGCTCGACGGCGAAGTCGTTGCCGGTGGAGATCTGGTGCCAGAAGGTCAGGAAGACCGCCGCGTACGTCAGCAGGTGGACGTGGTACCAGGTGTCGTACGGGATGAGCTTGCGGATGCCGCCGACCGAGATCAGGCCGATGAAGAACAGCAGGCCGGTGCCGATGGCGGCCTTGCCCATGTCCGGCAGCTGGTTCACCGAGTCGATCGTCTGCTGGACGATGTCGCCGAGCGACTTGCCGGCCTGCAGCGCGTAACCCCACATCGTGAGGAAGACGTGCGCGATCACCAGGCAGACCGTGTAGCGGCCGGACATCGCGTGCCAGCGGGCCACCCGGTCCGAGCCCACCCGGCGTTCCAGGGCGGGCACCCGGGCCATCTGCAGCACGACGAGTGCCATCAGATAGCCCGCCAGCAGGCCGGTGATCCGGCCCGCGTTGAGGATCTTGCTGTTGTTGTCGGCGATCGACGGTGTGTTGTGCCACCACAGCCACAGCACGCCGACCGCGCCCGCGAACACCGCGAGCAGCAGGACGGTCGCCGGGGAGCGGCGCGGACGGATGCGGCGCATCGTCTGGCGGCGGGCGGCACGGCCGCCTTGCAGCGTGGTGGTCACGTTTCCTCCGGGAACGGGGGCAAGGGGGTAGGCGTGGTCCCTTGGCCCTGAGATACGTGCCGTGACGCCCGTGTGTTCAGCCGTAACCGGAGTCTCCTACGACTCAGTAGCGAGTGATCGCCGTACTCCCGCCCGTCGTGCCGATCGCGATGTGCGGATCGCTCCAGGGCCGCACCCAGGTGAGGATCCCGCGCATCGCGTCGTCGGACACCGAGACGCAACCGGCCGTCGCCCCACGCCCGTTGACATGGAGGAAGATCCCGGCACCACGACCCCGCACCCGCTGGTGGTAGTTGAAGCCGACGACGAGCGCGTAGGCGTACTGCGTGGTGTAGGAGGCGAGTTGCTCGGACTCCGAGGCGCGGCAGTCCTTCGGGAGCGGCTCGGTCCAACGGTTGTAGAAGACCGAGGAGTTGTCCTCGCACCACCAGGAACTCGCGTGCACGGCGCGGTACTTGTAGCGCGTGCCGCCCGGCGCGGCCTTGATGCCGAAGGCGTAGGGGAGGTCGTACAGACCGGTGGGTGTCGTGTTCGTGCCCTGCTTGCGGGCGGTGCCCTCGACGAGACCCTTCGCGCCGAACCGGGCCGCGGCCGAACCGGCCTTCACCCACTGCCCGTTGCGCAGGTCCCACCACGTCACCGTCCCGGTGGTGGAGCCGGTAGAGGAGGCCACGGCGGTGATCAGCTGGCTGCCGCCCCCGGTGTCGGCCATCCGGGCCGGCAGCGGCGCGGCGGCGTCGGGCGCGGCGGCGCCGAGCACGAGGAGGGAGGCGGAGACCAGGGAACCGGCGGCGAGAGCTGAGCGCATGGCTCAGACCGTAGAGGGCGGCAGCGGCAACGGCAGCCCGGGTAGGCCATCCAGGCTCGTGGCGATGTGGTCCTTCTTGGTGAAGTACGCGCTGAGCGTTTCGTCGTCCTCGCGCGCGAACCGCTTGCGGTGCAGGTCACGATCCTCGTCGTACGACATGTAGGGCACCGCGTATCCGCAGCTGTCCCGGACGAGTTCGGCCGTGACGACGATGACCGCGCGCAGCCCGTGCTGGGTCGGGTCGATGTCCGGGAAGTGGGTGAGGAGTTCCTTGAAGCGGGGGTCGTCCCGGAAGACCGGTTCGCCGCGGCCGTGCACCCGCACGATGTTCGGCGGGCCCTGGAAGGCGCACCACATCAGGGTGATCCGGCCGTTCTCGCGCAGGTGCGCGATCGTCTCCGCGTTGGACCCGGCGAAGTCCAGATAGGCCACCGTGAGCTCGTCGAGCACCACGAAGGAACCCTTGAGGCCCTTGGGGGAGAGGTTGACCGTCCCGTCGCCGGACAGGGGAGCGGTCGCGGTGAAGAAGAGGGGCTGCGCCTCGATGAACGTGCGCAGTCTGCCGTCTATGCGTTCGTATGTCTTTCCCACGTCAGCCGATTATGACCGCAATTCTTTCGACTGTCTAAGGAATTGTCGGGTCCGCATGCGACACGCGACGCGTACGGACCCCGCCGTGGCCACCCCGGCCGGCGCTCACTCGGGGCGGCCACAGCGCCTGTCACGTCACTGGGTGAGCGTGCAGGCGGCCAGGGAGTCCAGCCCGGCCGGCTTCTCGGCCGTGCGGCCGATGGAGATGGCGATGCGGTCGATCGTCGAGGTCCGCTTGTCGGCCAACGGGCCCAGGATGGCGTTCTGGACGAAGTTGGCGCCGCCCCAAAGCCATCCGCATCGGCGACTGCGAGGTGACCCAAAAGGCCCTCTCCAACGCCACCCTGCG
>NZ_JBSFLV010000066.1:0-50729 GCF_053599215.1 Streptomyces sp. NPDC001002
CCCCACCCCTCGTGCCCTCCCCGACGCTCTTCCGATCTGTGGACACGGTCAACGCCCGTGTCCACGAGGAGGGTTGGCAGTCTCCCGGCGGCAGGAGTCGGCTCGGGCCTTCGCCGAGCCCAGGGTCGCTCAGCCCTTCGCGGAGCCCAGGGTCAGGCCGCTGACGAACTGCTTCTGGAGCACGAAGTACACGACCAGCGTCGGGATCGCGGTGAGCAGCGAACCGGCGGCGATCAGGTTCGGGTCGGTGAAGAACTGGCCCGAGAGGTTGTTCAGCGCCGAGGTGATCGGCATGTTCTCACCGGTCGAGATCAGCACCAACGCCCAGAAGAAGTCGTTGTAGATCCAGATCGACAGCAGGGTGCCCAGGGCCGCCATGGCCGGCTTGCACAGCGGCAGGGTGATCTGCCAGTACAGCCGCCACACCGAGGCGCCGTCCACCAGCGCGGCCTCGGTCAACTCGTGCGGCAGCGACCGCATGTAGTTCGACAGCACGAACGCGCAGAACCCGGACTGGAACGCCACATGGATGAGCACCAGACCGAGCGCCGAGTCGTACAGCTTCCCGCTCTCGGTGATGCCCGGGAGGTTGGTCAGCAGGTACATCCGGTACAGCGGGGTGATGATGACCTGCTGCGGCAGCAGGTTGCCCGCCGTGAAGACCAGCAGCAGCGCCAGGTTGACCCGGAAGTCGAAACGGCTGACGTAGAACGCGACCATCGACGACAGGAGCAGCGTGATCAGCACGGCCGGGACCGCGATGATCAACGTGTTCACGAAGTAGTGGGTCATGTCCGATTGCTCGAACGCGTTCTTGAAGTTGTCGAAGTTCAGCGTGTGCGGCCAGGACACATAGCCGCGGTCGCTGGTCTCGCTGTAGGGACGCAGCGCCGAGAAGATCGCCCACAGCAGGGGGGCGACCCACGCCAGAGCCGTGCCGGCCAGGAAGACGTGCAGCAGGACGCGGGCCGGACGGATCGGGGTGCGCTGCTTGGGCGCCGCGCTCACGGTGCTCATGCGCGCCGCTCCTTCCGGAAGGTCGCGATCAGATAGGGAATGATCACGATCAGCGAGATGAACAGCAGCACCACCGCGATCGCCGAGCCGTAACCGATCCGGCTGGACTCACCGATGATGTTGTTGGTCACCAGGATCGACAGCAACTCGGTGCCCTGTGCGCCCTTGTTGAAGACGAAGACCAGGTCGAATGCGCGGAGCGCCTCGATGATGGTGACGACCAGGACGACCGTGTTGGTCGGGCGCAGGGTCGGGAAGATGACGCTCTTGAACGTCTGCCACTCGTTCGCGCCGTCGATCGCCGAGGCCTCCCGCAGCGACGGGTCGACGCTCTTGAGGCCGGCCAGGTACAGGATCATCATGTAGCCGGTGTGCCGCCAGGACGCGGCGACCAGCACGGCCCACAGGTTGAGGTCCGGGTCGCCGATCCAGTCGATGTAGTGGCCCGGCTTGTTGGCGCCGATGAGGCTGTTGATCAGGCCCGTGTCCGGGTTGTAGATCAGCTGCCAGACGAAGCCGATGCACGCCAGCGAGATGACGACGGGCAGGAAGAACGCCGTCTGGTAGACCCGGCTGAACCGGATCTTCTTGTCCAACTGCACGGCCAGGAGCAGGCCGAACGGCGTCGGGATCAGGATCAGCACGACGAACCAGATGACGTTGTGCTCGACGGCCGGCCAGAACTGCGGGTTGTCGGTGAAGAGTTGCTGGAAGTTGTCCAGCCCGACCCATTTGATCGAGTCGAAGCCGATGCCGTCCCAGCTGGTGAAGGCGAGGAGGATAGAGGCCAGGGCGGTCACCCAGACCAGGAGAACGTGCAGGATCGTCGGCACGCCCGCCATGAAGGCGAGCGTGATCCGGTCGCGGCGGGTCAGCAGGCGCTTGTGGCCCCGCGGTACCCGCTTCTTCTCGGACGCGCGCCCAGGAGGCGGCACGGCGGCCGCCTCCTGGGACTTCGTGGGGGTCTCGATTGTCATTCAGCAGCTCACTCGGACGCGAAGATTGTCTTCTTCTGGCGCTCGATGGACGAGAGCAGGCTGTCGATTCCCTTGGGGTTCTGCAGGAACTTCTGCAGACCGGGCTGCATCACCGTGGAGGTGAAGTCCGGGCGGGAGTCGCGGTCCATGAACTGGGTGAGGCTCTTGGCCCCGCCGATCATGTCGTACGCCTTCTTCTGCAGCGGCGTGTACGCCGAGGTGCTGGCCTTGTTGGAGGCCGCCACGACGCTCGGGTCACCCTTGAGGTAGAGCTCCTCGGCGGCCGGAGTGCCGAGGTACTCCAGCAGCTTCACGACACCGTCGTGGTTCTTCGGGGACTTGCTGACCATGAAGCCGTCGGTGGGCGCCTCGACGGTGTCCTGGCCGAACTCGGAGTTGATCTCCGGGAAGGCGAAGAAGTCGAGGTCGTCCAGGTCGGCCTTGTTGGTGAACTGCTGGGCCACGAAGGAGCCGAGGAGGTACATGCCGGACTTCTTCGCCACCAGGGACTGGGCGGCGTCCTGCCAGACGCGGCCCATGAAACCCTCCTGGTGGTAGGGGAGCAGCTCGGCCCAGTGGTCGAAGACGGCCTTGACCTTGGCGTCGGTCCAAGAGGCCTTGCCGCCCATCAGCTCGACGTGGAAGTCGTAGCCGTTGAGGCGGAAGTTGATCTGGTCGAAGGTGCCCATGGCCGGCCAGGCGTCCTTGTCGCCGAAGGCGATCGGGACCAGGCCGTCCTTCTTCATCTGCTTGCACAGGGCGACCAGTTCGTCCCACGTGGCGGGGACGGTGTAGCCCTTCTCCTCGAAGAGGCTCTTGCGGTAGAAGACCGCCCAGGGGTACGTGTTCAGCGGCACGAAGTAGTACTTGCCGTCCGCGCCCTTGCTGAGCTTCTTCATCGCGTCGGGGAAGTTGGCCCCGATCTTCTCCCACACGTCGTCGACCGGGGAGGCCAGGCCCTTCTGCGCGAAGAACTGCATCCGGTAGCCCGCGAACCAGTTGAACACGTCGTCCGGCGTGCCCTGCAGATACGAGTTGATCTGCTCCTGGAAGGTGTTGTGGTCCTTGGTGTTCACCTTGACGGTGAGCCCGGACTGCTTGGTGAAGGCCGTGTAGAGAGCTCCGTAGGCCTTCTTCGGCACGGCGTCGGACTGGTTCGAGCCGACGCTGACCGTCTTCGGGTCGGAGGAGGATCCGCTGTCGCCGCAGGCTGACAGCAGGGGTATACCGGCGCCCGCGAGGAGCGCGGCGCCACCGACACCGCGCAACACACCACGGCGACTTGGACCAGTGAGGGAGAGACCCGAGGGGGAGAGGTCACGCATCAACGGCTCCTGAGGGCTGGGTTCGGTCTCGGAGATACTGCCGCGTCGAAAAAAAGTCGAAACCGACCAGAAACCAACTCGACCGAACATCGTGGCGGTAATAACAGCCCCATGCCAGGTCATGGGTCAAGGGGTCACGTCCACATTTGTGGAAACGTGACCGACACAACGATGATCGTTTCGTCCGAACCCTCGAACAACGGCGGGTGAGTTGGCCGCCGAAATGGCGCTAACCGACGATGCGTACCGATTTGGTCGCACTTACCTGGTCGAGTTCGGTGACCCTGACCGTGATCTTCATCTCCCAGGTCCCGGCGATGGGGACGGTGAGATTGTCGCTGCCCCAGTAGCCGCCGCGGTCGGTGAGACGGGCGTCGAGCGGACCGATCTTCTGGGCGGGCAGGGTCAGGGACAGGCGCAGTTCGGGGACGGTGGAGATGCCGCCGTCGGGGCCGAACACCACGGCCTGCACGGCGTTGTCGCCGACCCGGCCCGGGTCGAGGGTGATCTGCACCTTGCCCCTGCCGTTCGGGGTGCCGACGTCGAAGGGGATGGTCGTGACGGACGCGGCGGGCAGCCCGGCCTCCGTCGCGGGCTGCGCGGCCGCCTCGGCCGCCGCCCGGCCCGGCAGCGTGCCGGTGAGGATCGTCGTGACCACCAGCACCACCACACCGACGGCAACTTCGGCCAGCACGGACCGCCGCAGCCCACGCCGGTGCGCGTCGGACGCGGACGGCTCCGCCGGCCCCTCGGGCT
Organism: Streptomyces sp. NPDC001002; assembly: GCF_053599215.1. Taxonomy (NCBI): domain Bacteria; kingdom Bacillati; phylum Actinomycetota; class Actinomycetes; order Kitasatosporales; family Streptomycetaceae; genus Streptomyces; species Streptomyces sp. NPDC001002. The sequence goes on from NZ_JBSFLV010000066.1 coordinate 4,076, forward strand.
CCCCCGGCGAGGGCAGCGCGGGCCCGCCCACGGTCTGCGGAACCTTCTCCCGTACGCCCTCTCGTACGACCGTCTCCGCGGCCGTCCCGACCTCCGCGCCGGCCGTCGTCATCGCGGCCGTCCAGCGGCGCGAGATGCCGGCCGCCATGAGCAGCAGGACGACCGCGAACAGCTTGGCGACCAGCAGGCGGCCGTACGTCGTCTCCGTGAAGGCGCTCCAGGAGCCGAGGCCCCGCCAGGACTGGTAGACGCCGGTCACGACCAGGACGGTCACCGAGACGAAGGCGAGCCGGGAGAAGCGGGCGACGGTGGCCGCGGGCAGCGAGGAGGCGCGGTACAGGGACAGCAGCAGGGCGGTGAGCCCGCCCAGCCACAGGGCCATCGCCAGCAGGTGCAGCACCGAGGACGCCATCGCCACCGGCACCTGGATACCGGCCGACGCGTGCTCGGCGGCGGCCCAGGTGAGCGCGAGGCCTACGGCGAGTGCGGTACCCGCGGCGAGCGCCGGACGTGAGAAGGTCTCACGCCCGCGCAGGCGTACGGCGAGCACGGCGATGACCGCGAGCAGCGCCAGGCGGGCCAGCAGAGCGAGCCCAGGACGGCCCGTGAAGGTGCGGCTGAGGGCCTCGGAGTCGAAGGCGGTCCCTGGGCCCGTACCCGTCTCGTACGGAGCGCGCAGGACCAGCAGAGCGATCGTGGAACCCACCAGAGTCCACCACCCCACCACGAGCGGCCGGCGCAACGGCGTCCGGTCGGTCGGACGGCACAGCGCGATGAACGCGGCGGTGCCGATGAGGAGGGCGGCGGCGAGGTAGGCGAGGTAGCGGCCGATGTTGTACAGGCTGCCGGTCGCCGGGTCCTCGACCGGTCCCGCGTCCGCCACGGCCGCCGTCGGGGACGCCTTGCCGATGGAGAAGGTCAGCGCGCCCGACACCGGGTGGCTGTCCGCGGACACGACCCGCCATGCCACGACGTACGTGCCCTGGGCGAGCCCCTTGGGCAGTGTCACGTGGGCCGTGTCGGAGCCACCGGGCCCGTGCCCGGCCTCGCCGATCTTCACCCGGCGGTTGTCCGGGTCCAGGACGCGGAAGGAGTCGTCCAGCAGACCGACGGACTCGGTGAAGGTCAGAGTGATGTCGCCGGGGGCGGACTTGAGGATGCTTCCGTCGGCGGGATCGGTGCCTTTGAGGGCGGCATGGGCCGACGCGGGTCCCGCCCCGCCGAGGACGAGCAGGACCAGCAGGGAGCCCAGCAGCACCAGCCCTTGAACTCTCCGGTGCCCGAAGAGTCCTCGACGCCCTTGCCGTCCACTGCGTCCACCGTCACACCCCACGCCACACTCCGTCTTGGGACTTGCCACCGTCCCGATAGGTACGCAGGGGAACCGACGAACACTCACCAGGGTCTCCGGCGGCAGGACGGCACGCTCCCGGCGCCCGGCACGCGCGCGAGGGCCCGGGGACACCGGACGGCGAACGCCCGTCACGCGCGCGAGGCGCGCGGGAAACCGCGATGAAGAGCCAGGGGGCGTGGCGGCCCCGCAGGCGCACGCAAAGGGCGCGGACGACATCCCATCGGCACTCACCACGTCGGTCGTGCCGACACCCCGCCGTCCACCACCAGGTCGTGGCCCGTGACCCAGGACGCGAGCCGGGAGGCGAGGAAGACGCAGGCGTCGCCGATGTCCTCGGGGCGGCCCAGGCGGGCCGTCGGTGCCGCGTCCAGCCATCTCCGCACTCCCTCCGGCCAGGACTCCGTCAGTCCCTCCCGGTCGATCAGGCCCGGCGAGACCGTGTTGACCCGGACACCGTACGGGCCGTACTCCAGGGCGGCGGCACGCGCGTGCATGACGACGGCCGCCTTGGACGCGCTGTAGTGCGCGTGCAGGGGCGCCGGCTGCCGGGCCTCGATCGACGCGATGTGCGTCACGGAACCCCCGCTCTCCTGCCCCCGCATGACCTCCGCGGCAGCCTGCGTGCACGCGAACACGCTCGACAGGTTGGCGTCGAGGACCGCCCGCCACTCGTCCGCCGTCATGCCCGGCAGCGGCTGTACGGGCTGTACGCCCGCGTTGTTGACCAGTGCCGTCAACCGGCCGCCGCCCCACTCGGCCGCCTCGCCGACCAGCCGCGCGCACGCGTCCGCGTCGGTGAGATCGGCGCGCAGGACGACGGCCCGGCCGCCCTTCTCCTCGATGCGCGCGGCCACTTCACCGGCCGCCTCCACCGCCGTACGGCAGTGCACGGCGACCGCCGCGCCCTCCTCGGCGAAGCGCAGCGCGATGCCCCGGCCGATGCCGCCGCCCGCGCCGGTGACCAGGGCGGTCTGTCCTTCCAGCAAGCTCATGGACGGCACAGTCCCGCGATCCGGTCGGCCCGGTCGGGATACCGCGCCGTGAGAGCGGCCGCGTCCCCGTGCTCGTACCCCTCGTAGGTGAACCCGGGCGCCATCGTGCACCCGAAGAACGACCACGCGCCGCCCGCGACGACCCGCCCGCCCATCCAGGTCCCGGCCGGAATGGTGAGCTGGGGGTGCTGTCCGCCGAGCACGTCCGGGCCGAGGACCGCCGTGCCGGAGGTCCCGTCCGGGGCGAGGAGGAGGAGTTCCAGCGGGTCGCCGAGGTAGAAGTGCCAGATCTCGTCGGTGGGCAGGCGGTGGAGCGCGGAGTAGTCGTCCGCCGTCAGCAGGGCGACGATCGCGGTGCCCGCCGGCCGGCCGTCCGCGCGCTCCGGGCCCGCCCAGGTCTGTCTGAACAGCCCGCCCTCGCGCGGAATCGGTTCCAGTCCGTAGTGGGCGACGAGGTCCTCTGGAGTCATCCGGGGAAGGCTACCTCCCGCGTGAGAAACGCCAGCTGGGCCTTCTTCTCCGGCAGATACACGTCCGGCAGATCGACCTCGGGCAGCACGACCACCGGCCCCGCCTCGAACCCGTGCCGCAGAAACCGCGCGATCGCCTTCTCGTTGCGCACGTCCGGATCGACGACGACCCGCGGCCGGTCGAGCGTGCGCAGCACATACGTCGATACGGCCCCCAGCAGCGCCGCCGTCCAGCCGTTCCGCGCGCCGCCGGGCCCTGCGGGGGCGAGCAGCACGTGGAGGCCGATGTCACCGGCCCGGACCTCGTAGCACTCGCTCACGCGGTCGGCCTCGGGCTCGTAGGTCTGCAGCAGTGCGGCCGGTTCGGCGTCCTTGAGGACGAGGAAGGCGTGATGGGTGTCGAGGGTGTCCATGTGCGCGTAGATCTCGGCTACTTGGTCGCGCGTGAGCCCGGTCATGCCCCAGAAGGCGGCGCGTTCCTCGGCCACCCAGGCGTGCACCACGTCCGCGTCGGCGGGCGGGTCGAGGGGCAGCACGCGGACGGTGCCGAAGCCGTCGACGTCCTGCTCGTGGACGGCGGGACGGGAACGGTAGGGGTCGGGATCAGACATCGGTCTCATCGGTCTCCTAGAGGTTTTCCTCGGTGATCTCATTCGGTGGTCTCTTGGGTGAGGTGGTCGAAGTCGGTGACGACCGGGACGAGATCTCCCTTGAGCCACAAGGGGAGTTGATCGCGGTGATGGGCCGAACCGGGCACACCCGAGGCCCCGAACGGCACCACCCACCGGCTGTTCTCGCGCCGCGCCAGATCCCACACGTACCGGGCGGCCGGCCCGCGCGCGCTCAGGTCGGTCAGCCCGGGCACGGCCGAGGTGCACAGCACGCAGTCGTGATCGCCGGACAACCCCGGTTCGTCGTACGGGACTTGCGGGAGCGCCCGCCAGGGAGCGAGGCGGTGGGTGGCGCCCCAGGGCACGTCGGCGTGCGCTCCGGCCACTTCCTCCAACGCCTCCCGCACGACCGCCGCCCGGTCGATCCCGTACAACTCCTCGGCCCGCAGCAGGTGTTCGAGCGCGAAGGCGACGCGGGGGAGCAGGGCGAGCCAGGGCTGGAAGACGTCGGGGTAGGCGGGCGGCACGGCGAGCCCGGCGAACACGTCCTGCTCCGCGAGCCGCCGTACGACCGCGCCGCGCACGGCCGCGTAGGCCCCCGCGTCGGCGCCGGCCGCGTCCATACGGCGGTCCCAGCGCAGGAGCCGGTCCCGGAGGGCGCGGGCCTCGGGAGACAGGTCGGTGAGGGCGGCGAGGTGGTCCAACAGGGGCCCGGCGGAACCGAGATGGGTGTCCATGTGGATGCTCGCCATGTCCCCGGGCGCCCACTGTTCCTTCTCCCCCAGCAGGTCGGTGATCCGGTCGGCGCGGTGGGGTGCGGCGAACTCGACGCCGAGCGGGGTGGCGGGGCCGCGCTGGTTGGCCATCACGGCGATACCGCCGCTGAGTCCGGCGCGGGGCATCTCATGCCACCCCTGCCACTCGTGCCCGGGCTCCCAGGCGTTGACGAGCCGCACGCGATTGGCCTCGGCCCGCAACGGAACCCGCCCGGCGACCCGATGCAGGGTGCCGCCGTCGGTATCGGCGGCTTGAACGACGTTGACGGGCTCGGCCCAGAGGTCGACGGCCTGGTCGACGTCGGCGACGCTGCGGGCTCGGAGGAGGGGGAGCAGAGCGCTGAAGCCGAGGTCGGAGGTGACTCGGGGTGGGTAGCGGAGGGCGAGGGCGAGGGGGATGGAGAGGGGGGTGGGTCCGGGTGCCTGCGGCGCGACGGATGAGGCGGGGCCGGGTGCTTGGCGCCCAGCGGGCGAGGCGCCGTCTGCTGGTCGCGCCCCGACCGGGACGGCGCCGCCGAGGATCTCCGCTGCGCTCTGGGAGGCGGTGATGCCAGACGCCTCGGGGCCGGCAGGGGTCTTGTCTCCCTCGGAGGCACCGGCAGGGGCGGCCCCGCCGGAAGACCGGGGCCCGGTAGAACCCCCGTCCTCCACGCAGACACCCGCAGGGGCAGGCACGCCCGAAGACCGCGGCTCGGCAGAACCCCCGTCCTCCACTAGCCCCTCGTCCAGTCCCTCCGGGCCGCCCGCGATCACCGGTCCCCGTTCCGTCTCGATGACCTCGATCTCGATCGGGGGCTCGCCGGCCACCTCCACCGTCTCCGTGTGCCGGGAGGCCCGGTGCCAGTGGCCGTCGGGGCCGAGGGCCTCGATGCCGGCGCCGGTGCGGCGGAGGCGTTCGCGATAGAGGTCCTGGTAGTCGGACATGGCGTTGGTGATGGCCCAGGCGACCGTGCCGGTGTGTCCGAAGTGGGCGATGCCGGGGATGCCGGGGACGGCGAGGCCGACGACGTCGAACTCGGGGCAGGAGAGGTGGATCTGCTGGTAGACGCCGGGGTCCTCGATGAACCGGTGGGGGTCACCGGCGATCACCGCGTGACCGGTCGTCGTCCGCGCCCCGCTCACCAGCCAGCCGTTGCTCCCGGAGGTACCGGGACCATCGGTCGCGAACAACCCGACCGCCTCCTCACCCAACTCCCGCACCGCCTCCTCCCGCCAGAGCTTGGCCGGAAAACCGGCGAACAGAATGTGCGTGGCGAGCCAGACGGCGAGGGGGGTCCAGGGCTCCCAACGACCGGGGGAGAGGCCGGCGCGGGTGAACTCGGGGGCCGTGGACCCACCGTCGGCCGCCAGCCCCTCGTTCACCCCGGCCACGTACGCCCGTACCCACTCCGCCGTCTCCGGGTCTCGTTGCTCCAGGGACTCAAAGCAGCGCTTTGCCGTGTCCGTCAAGCGGGCGCGGCGGGCGAAGACGTCCCAGGCCACCGCCTCCTGGCCCAGGAAGGACGCCGAGGTGCCTTGGGCTCGATGGCGTTCCGTCTCCAGTTGCCAGGCTCGGTCGTAGGCCGTCGTGCGGCCCTGGGCCCGGGCCAGTTCGAGGGCGGTGTCGGCGCGCAGGTGGGGGATGCCCCATGCGTCTCGGTAGATCTCGGTCCCCACCTGTATCCTCACTGTTCTTTAGGTTAGGCTTACCTAAGTAAGTCGTGGAGAAAGCGTACGCGAGGGGTGGAGACGGCATGGCGCAGGGGCGGGGCTGGGAGGGCACGGTCCTTCGGCTGATGCGGGCCAAGGACTTCACGCTGACGGTGACCCGCGCCGAGGACGTCACACCCGAGTACCGCCGGCTGCGCCTCACCGACGGCGGTCTGCTCGCCGCGACCGGCGTCCACCCGACCATGTGGGTCCGGCTGTGGTTCACCAACGCGGGCAAGCCGCACCAGCGGGCGTACACCCTGGTCGACCCCGACCCGGAGACCGGCACCTTCGGCCTGGAGTTCGCCCTGCACGAGGGCGCCGCCAGCGACTGGGCCCAGGCCGCACAGCCCGGCGACACCATCGACGCCACCGTCCAGGGCACCGGCTTCGAGGAGCCCGCGCCCACGCCCACCCACGTCCTCGCGATCGGCGACCCGGCCTCGCTGCCCGCGATCAACTCCCTGCTCGGCGCGTTCGGTTCGGTCCCGGCGACGGTCTGGTTCGAGGGCGGCGCGGACGACCTGCCCTTCCGCACCGACCCCGGCCGGCACGAGGTGCGGCGGCTGCGGCGGGGCGAATTGGTCGACCGAGTGCGTGCCGATCTGCCGAAGGCGCTGGCGGACACCGACTCGCCGTACGTCTGGATCGCCTGCGACACGCGGACCACCCGCGCGCTCTCCGCCTACGTGCGCAAAGAGCTGGGCGTGCCGAAGGAACGGACGCACGCGCTCGGGTACTGGCGCGCGAGCTGACGGCGTACGGAGGAAAATCGGGGCATGGACGTCACCCTGCACCTCGCCCAGGACCCCGAGGCCGACGAACTCCTCGGCCGGTCCCCGCTCGCCGCGCTGACCGGGATGCTGCTGGACCAGCAGGTTCCGATGGAGTGGGCGTTCAAGGGACCGCGCACGATCGCGGACCGGCTCGGCGCCGCCGATCTGGACGCGCACGAGATCGCCGCCCAGGACCCGGATGCCTTCGCCGCGCTGCTCTCCGAGAAGCCGGCCGTGCACCGCTACCCGGGCTCCATGGCCAAGCGGATCCAGCAGCTGTGCCAGTACCTCGTCGAGCACTACGACGGCAACGCCGAGCTCGTCTGGAAGGGCGTCGCCGACGGGCGTGAGCTGCTGCGGCGCCTTGGGGATCTGCCCGGCTTCGGCAAGCAGAAGGCACAGATCTTCCTGGCGCTGCTCGGCAAGCAGTTGGACGTACAGCCCAAGGGGTGGCGGGAGGCGGCCGGCGCGTACGGCGAGACGAAGTCCTTCCGCTCGGTCGCCGACATCACCGGCCCGGAATCGCTGGCCAAGGTGCGTGCGCACAAGCAAGAGATGAAGGCGGCGGCAAAGGCGGCCAAGGCCGCCGGGAAATAGGTGTCCGCGAGCGGCCTCCGTACCCGCGTCAGCCGAGTGGGTCCCAGGGGTGGCGCCGTGGGGGCGGACGGTCCAAACATGGAATATGACTGAGCCGAGTGCTTCCTCCCGAGGCCCGGAGTACGACGACCGCAAGGTCCACGCGGCCGCCGCCCACGCGCCGGGCCGAACCGAACCCGAACCGCCCTTCGAAGGGCCCCTGCACGCCCTCTCCCGCGCCGCCTGGCAGGCCGTCCTGGCCACCGGCATCGCGTCCCTGATCCTCGGCGTCCTGGTGCTGGTCTGGCCGGGCGCCTCGTTGCTCGCGGCCGGCGTCCTGTTCGGCCTCTACCTCGTGATCAGCGGCATCTTCCAGCTCGCCTCCGCCTTCGGCACCCACAAGACGACCTCGCTGCGCGTACTGGCCTTCATCAGCGGCGCCCTGTCGATCCTGCTGGGCCTGTTCTGCTTCCGCGGCCCGATGCAGTCGATCCTGCTGCTCGCCCTGTGGATCGGCATCGGCTGGCTCATCCGCGGCATCACCCAGACCCTGGCCGCCGCGTCCGACCCGCACATGCCCGCCCGCGGCTGGCAGGTCTTCCTGGGGATCCTCACCTTCGTCGCCGGCATCGTCCTGATCGACTCCCCCTTCGAGTCCGTCGCCGTCCTCACCCTGGTCGGCGGCATCTGGCTGGTCGCGGTCGGCGTGGTCGAGATCATGACCGCGATCCGGATCAAGGGGCGCGCCCAGGAAGTGCCGCACACGGTGTAACAAGGCGTACGCCAAGTGGGCGTATATCGCGGGTGACGTCACGTATCGGGCGTTTCCCCGGGGACACCCCCATCATGAGCACCGCACGCCGTCACCCGCACAGCCGCACCTGGCTGCGGGTGCTCATGCTGCTCCTCGTGCTCCTCGTCCCCGGGGAGACGGCCACGGCCGCGCCGGCTCCGGTGGCGGTCGAGAGCGTCGAGTACGACGCCGTCGAGGCGGCCCTGCCGCCCCTGGTCCGCACGGCAGCCCGGCGACCGGACGTACCCCTGCCCCTGGCACCCCCTCGGGCCCCGGCGCCGTACCGCCCCAAGGCCCGCTCCTCCGCCGTACCCCCGCACGTCCCGGACGTCCTGCGCACGGTGGTCCTGCGCTGCTGACAGACCCGCTCCCCCACGCGAGCCAGGTCCCTCAGTACGACGCAAGGAACTTCAGCCATGCCCACAGACCCGTACGCGATCCTGCGCGCCCTGCTGCGCGCCGAAGCCGTCCGCAGCGAGCCGAAACCGGCCGCCGTACCGGCCGTGAAGAAACCCCAGCCCGAGCGGTCCCCGGCGAAACGGGAGCGCTGACCCGCGGGCCCGGCGGAGCCGCTACCGCCTCCGCCGGGCCGTCCCGAACAGCGAGCGCGTGATCTCCCGGCCGATCTGGGTGCCGACCGAGCGCGCCAGCGACTTGAACATCCCGCTGCCGACGACCTGTTCGACCATGGACGGCGGTTCCTTGGGAGCCTTGGGGGTGGTGGAGGTCTTGGACGCCTGCGTCTTGGACGCGGGGGCCTCGGGTGCCGCCGTCGCCTGCGCCGCCGTCAGCTTCTCGTACGCCGACTCTCTGTCCACAGCCTGTGCGTAACGTCCGTGCAGCGGCGAGGACTTGACCGCCGCGTCCAGGGCCGTCGCCTCGATCGGGCCCATCAGGGACTCCGGCGCGCGCAGCCGGGTCGCGGCGACCGGGGTCGGGGCGCCCTTCTCGCTGAGCACGGTGACCACGGCCTCGCCGGTGCCGAGCCCGGTGAGCAACTCCTCAAGGTCGTAGGCAGAGTTCGGGAAGGTCTTCACCGTGGCCTTCAGCGCCTTCTGGTCGTCCGGGGTGAAGGCCCTGAGCGCGTGCTGGACACGGTTGCCGAGCTGGGCGAGGACGTCGGACGGTACGTCCTTGGGGGTCTGCGTGACGAAGAAGACGCCGACCCCTTTCGAGCGAATCAGCCGGACGGTCTGCGTGATCGAGTCCAGGAAGGCCTTCGAGGCGTCGTTGAAGAGCAGATGCGCCTCGTCGAAGAAGAAGACCAGCTTCGGCTTGTCGGCGTCGCCGACCTCCGGGAGGTCGTGGAAGAGGTCGGCCAGCAGCCACATCAGGAAGGTGGAGAAGAGCTGCGGTTTGTCCTGGACGGCGGGCAGTTCGAGGACCGAGACCATGCCGCGCCCGTCGGCCGCCGTACGAAGGAACTCGCTCGTGTCGAACTCCGGCTCCCCGAAGAAGTCGGACATCCCCTGCGCCTCGAAGGCGGTGAGGGAGCGCAGGATCACGCCGGCCGTGGCGGTGGAGAGGCCGCCGATGTTCTTGAGCTCCGCCTTGCCCTCGTCCGAGGTCAGGAAGGCGACGACCGCGCGCAGGTCCTTGAGGTCGAGCAGCTCCAGGCCCTTGGTGTCGGCGTAGTGGAAGATCAGGCCGAGCGACTGCTCCTGGGTCTGGTTGAGCTGGAGCACCTTGGAGAGCAGGACCGGGCCGAAGCTGGTGATCGTGGCCCGCAGCGGGATGCCGTGGCCGAGGCCGCCGAGCGCGTAGAACTCGGCCGGGAAGCCGGTCGCCGTCCACTCCTGGTGGACCTCGCCGGCCCGTCCCCGCACCTTGTCGTTCGCCTCCCCCGGCGCCGACATCCCGGACAGGTCGCCCTTCACGTCGGCCAGGAACACCGGGACGCCCTGGGCCGACAGCTGCTCGGCGATGAGCTGGAGCGTCTTGGTCTTGCCGGTGCCGGTGGCGCCCGCGACCAGGCCGTGGCGGTTCAGCATGGGCAGCGGGATGCGGATCTGCGCGTCCGGCAGGCACCGCCCGTCCCACATGAGGGCGCCCAGGTCGAGCGCCGGTCCGGTGAAGGCGTACCCGGCGGCGATCTCCAGGGCGCCCTGCGGAAGTGCGGGAGCGCTCCCTACTGACTCGCCGGTCGTGGCCGCGGGCACGGTCTCGCTGTCGCTCATGTCGGACCCCTGTTCCCGGTTTGCCCTGTTTCGACACGTCTTTTCCAGCGTCGCACTCCGTCGCCATGGCTGCGCCCGGAACGTCTCGACCGGTAGGCTTTCCGTGTGATCTTCAAGCGCATCGGAAACGGCCGTCCGTACCCCGACCACGGCCGGGAGAGCACCCGGCAGTGGGCGGACGTCGCGCCGCGCCCGGTCCGCCTGGACCAGTTGGTGACCACCAAGGGGCAGCTCGACCTGGAGACCCTCCTCGCCGAGGACTCGACGTTCTACGGCGACCTCTTCGCGCATGTCGTGAAGTGGCAGGGCGACCTGTACCTGGAGGACGGACTGCACCGCGCGGTACGGGCGGCACTCCAGCAGCGTCAGGTGCTGCACGCGCGCGTCCTCGAACTGGACTGACTCGCGCTTTTCAGAAGCCTGTCGGTAAAGGCTTGGCCCTTTCGGGTTCACCTGCGTGGCGTCTAATGATCATCTAGTAGGCATCGCCGCTCGGGCGCACTACGCTGCGCTCATGAGCATGCTGACTCCCCCAGGCATGGGCGGCAAGTACCGGATCACGGGGGACAAATACCCGCGTATGCGCCGGCGCCGGCGGCGCGGTCGGCTCGCGGTCACGGTGGTGGCGTCCGCGGCGGCGCTCGGTCTGCTGGGCTGGGGCACGTTGCAGCTCATCGATGTCTTCACCGGGGGTGGGGACAAGGCGTCCGCGGCCGGCTCCAAGGCGGAGTGCGGGGGCACGGCGAGTCCGTCTCCGGGGGTGAGCGGGGCGACGAAGTCGGTCTCCGTGCCGAAGCCGGGGCAGATCACCGTGAATGTCTACAACGCGACGGCTCGTAGTGGGCTGGCCAAGGACACCGCGGATGCGTTGAAGAAGCGCGGGTTCAAGATCGGGGACGTGGGCAACGCCAGCAAGGAGTTCGACAAGAAGGTGAAGGGGAGCGGGATACTGCTCGGGCCTTCGTCGGCGTTGAAGACTTCTTTGCCGGTGCTGGGTACGCAGCTCTCTACTGCTGAGCAGCGTGCGGTGGCGTCCCGCAAGGGCGCGGAGCTCGATCTGATCGTCGGGGACGGGTTCAAGGCGCTTACGCCGAAGGCGGCCGCGGACAGGGCGTTGGCCTTGCTGGCCAAGCCGGCGTCTACGACCGCCTCGACGAAGAAGAGTTGCTGAGGGGCGCGGTTTCGCCGTAGGGGTGCGGATTGGTTTGCGGGTGCGCGCCCGTTGTGGCTGATCGCGCAGTTCCCCGCGCCCCTTAGGGCGTTCTACTCGGCGGCGCCATAAAGGCGGTCCCCCGCGTCCCCCAGCCCCGGCACGATGTAGCCGTGTTCGTTGAGGTGGTCGTCGATGGCTGCCGTTACGACCGTTACCGGGGTGCCTGCCAAGTCGCGTTCCATGACCTCGACGCCCTCGGGGGCGGCCAGGAGGACCACCGCCATGACGTCGTCCGCGCCTCGCTTGATCAGTTCGCGGATCGCCGCCACCAAGGTGCCGCCCGTGGCCAGCATGGGGTCCAGGACGTAGACCTGGCGGCCGGAGAGGTCCTCCGGCATGCGGGTGGCGTACGTGGAGGCCTGGAGGGTCTCCTCGTCGCGGACCATGCCCATGAAGCCCACCTCGGCGGTGGGGAGCAGGCGCATCATGCCGTCGAGCATGCCGAGGCCCGCGCGGAGGATCGGGACCACCAGGGGGCGGGGGTAGGAGAGCTTGACGCCCGTGGTGGAGGCGACCGGCGTCGTGATGTCGACCTGTTCGGTGCGCACGTCGCGGGTGGCCTCGTAGGCGAGCAGGGTGACCAGCTCGTCGGCGAGGCGGCGGAAGGTCGCGGAGTCGGTGCGCTGGTCGCGCAGCGTGGTGAGCTTGTGGGCGACCAGGGGGTGGTCGACGACGTGGAGACGCATGTCCACAACAGTAGCCGCCGCTCCGTCCCTGCTCGCGCTGGCATCAAACCGCCCGTCCGGGGGAAAGTGGGAGGGACGGACTGGGGTGGTGAACCGATGACTGACCTGCCGAATCGGGAGACCGATCAGAATCCGTCCCCGCCGGGACCGCCCCCGCAGGGGTCGCAGGAGACCGACGCGGAGCGCCGACGACGCCGCGCCCGGTTTCTCCGCGAACTCACCGAGGCCCGCGAACTGCGCGACCGTGTCCAGCCCCGGCGCGCGAAGACGGCCCGACTGCGACACGCGATGCGGATGCGCACGTTCCGTTGGTAGGTGGCCCGACGCGGAAGATCAAGCGCAGTACGGGTGTTGACCAGGTGGCCGTGCGTGGCCACATGGAAAAGCCGCGTACGATCCGCTGTTGGCGGCAACGAGTGTGCTGGTGAGTGCTGGGCGACGCGCACGCGTGCGTGCGATCAAAACCACCGGACACAGGGAGCCGAAGACGTCCCCTGAACGCCTTGTTTCTGCCACGATTCCGAGTGGGCGGGGCTCGGAGCACAGCTCTCCCCACCCGAAGACCTCCGCCGGGGGGACCCCCAACCGGCACGCCTAAGACCAGTGGGAGAGTCACGGTGTACTTCGCCGCACTGCTCGCGCGCACCGAAGACGGGTGGGAAGCGAGCGACACAGAGCTCGACGATGTGGAGACGCTGTCGGATCTTGCCGATCTGGCGCGGGAGTCCTCCGGTGAGGAGGACGAGACCGTTCTCGTCTTCATCGAGCAGGAGGATTCGTGGTTCGGCATCGTCCGCGTGGACGGTGAGGAGGACCCGCGCGTCTACGTCTCCGACGCCGCCGCCGCCAGCCGCAGTTCGTACGGGGAGCTGCTGCTCACCGACGAACTGCTCGGGAGGGATCCCGGCGACGACGGTCCCGACCTGGACGCCCTCGACCTCGACGGCACCGAGGACGGTGAGGACGAGGACGACGACAGCGACGAGGAGACCCCGTCCGCCGACGCGGTGCCGCAGGGTCCCGTGGGCGACAGCGAGATCCTCGACGACCTCGGTGTCAGCCCGAAGCAACTGCGTGCCCTGGACGAGGACGCGCTCAACTCGATCGCCGAGGCGCTGGGCGCCTCCGAGGTCCTGGAGACCGTCCGCTGACCTCGCCGACCGCGGCCGGCGGTCCCGACCCGGTACGGGACCGCTGGCGGGCCTCGATGCGGCTCGCCCTGGACGAGGCCCGCAAGACCGGTACGGACGTGCCCGTGGGCGCGGTCGTACTGGCCCCGGACGGTACGACGGTGCTCGCGGGCGGGCACAACGAGCGGGAGGCCACCGGGGATCCGACCGCGCACGCGGAGGTCCTGGCGCTCCGCCGGGCCGCGGCGCGGCTGGGTGAGTGGCGGCTGGCCGGCTGCACGCTGGTGGTCACCCTGGAGCCATGCACGATGTGTGCGGGCGCGCTCGTCCAGTCCCGGGTGGACCGGGTCGTCTACGGCGCCCGCGACGAGAAGGCCGGCGCGGCCGGCTCGCTCTTCGACGTCGTGCGCGACCGCCGGCTCAACCACCGGCCCGAGGTGATCGAAGGTGTGCTCGCGGACGAGTGCGCCCGGCTGTTGACCGACTTCTTCCGGGACCGCTGACCTCCCCGGGGGCCGTCGAATACCGATTTCAAAGCACGGCCCACCGTGCGGTAAGGTCTCTCTCGGTAGCGTGTCCGAGCGGCCGAAGGAGCTCGCCTCGAAAGCGAGTGTGGCGCAAGTCACCGAGGGTTCAAATCCCTCCGCTACCGCTTCTGAAGGGCCCCGTCGAGAGACGGGGCCCTTCGTGCGTTCGCTTCGTGCATGCGGCCGCCGGTCGGCCCGTAGGTCGCGAAAGCCCTACGACCTGCGAGCCGTTGGTCATATAAGAGGCTCTGACGGTTACACTCACCGCCGGCAACAGGCGCCCCGCGGGGCACTTCAGTCTCAGGGGGAGGCCGCGGTGGCGGTGAATTCGAAGAAGATCGCCGTCTACGTGCTCGTGGTCTTCGCGCTGTACGTGATCATCACCGACCCCGCCAAGGCCGCGGACTACGTCCAGATAGGGTTCGAGGGCATATCGGACGCCGCCAAGGCCATCGGCGACTTCTTCACCTGGCTCGCCGACGGGGCGCACTGAGACCGGCCCGACCAAGGAGCGCGCATGATCCGCCACCTCGTCCTCTTCAAGCTCGCCGAGGGCGTCGACCGTACCGACCCCAGGGTCGTCGAGGGCTACGAGGCCTTCCGGTCGCTGGACGGGAAGATCCCCGAGATCCGCTTCTGGGAACTGGGGTGGAACCTCAGCGACCGGCCCATCGCCTACGACTTCGCCATCAACTCCGGCTTCGAGGACGCGGACGCCCTGCGCCGCTATGTGGAGCACCCTGAGCACCAGGCGGGGGTGGCGCTCTGGAAGGAGTTCGCCACCTGGGTGATCGCCGATTACGCGTACTGACCGGGACCTTTCTGGGCCCTCCGCCGGGAACGGCTGGGGGCCTTTTCGCGTCTTACGCCCCAACTCGCCCTCAACACGGTGTTATGCGGTGCTTGCACACAGTGCACATGTCTTGTGATGCTATGACCGCTTTTGACGGATGAGTTGACCGATGGGTCGACCCGAGCGTTGACCGAAGCAGAACCGATGAAGAGGTGGCGTTGACCGTGTCGGCCAGTACTGCGCCGCCCCAGGAAGAGGCGCCCGTCCAGACCCCCGAGCGGCGCCGCGGCGCGGACACCCGGGCCCTCACCCAGGTGCTCTTCGGGGAGCTCAAGGAGCTCAGGCCCGGTACGCCGGAGCACAACCGGGTGCGCGGGGCACTGATCGAGGCGAACCTCCCGCTCGTGCGCTACGCCGCCGCCCGCTTCCGCTCCCGCAACGAGCCGATGGAGGACGTGATCCAGGTCGGCACCATCGGCCTGATCAACGCCATCGACCGCTTCGACCCGGACCGGGGCGTGCAGTTCCCGACCTTCGCGATGCCCACGGTCATCGGCGAGATCAAGCGCTACTTCCGCGACAACGTCCGCACCGTCCACGTCCCGCGCCGGCTGCACGAACTGTGGGTGCAGGTCAACGGCGCGACCGAGGACCTGACGACCGCGTTCGGGCGCATCCCCACCACCGCCGAGATCGCCGAGCGCCTCCGCATCTCCGAGGACGAGGTGCTGTCCTGCATCGAGGCCGGCCGGTCGTACCACGCGACCTCGCTGGAGGCCGCCCAGGAGGGCGACGGACTGCCGGGCCTGCTCGACCGCCTCGGCTACGAGGACCCGGCCCTGGACGGCGTGGAGCACCGCGATCTGGTCCGCCATCTCCTGGTCCAACTCCCGGAACGCGAACAGCGAATCCTGCTGCTGCGCTACTACAGCAATCTCACCCAGTCGCAGATCAGTGCGGAACTCGGTGTGTCACAGATGCATGTATCCCGGCTACTCGCGCGTAGCTTCCAGCGGCTGCGATCCGCCAATCGGATCGAGGCATAAGAGGCGCACGGGCGCACACTCCGGAACACCGCAGTTCGCACGCGGGGTCGAGTTGTCACCGTCACGAGCGAATCGCTCACCAGGGCGCTTCCCTGCGGTTCTGCGCCTATAAAGCCTCAGACCCCCTCTTTCCAGGGCCGTTTCGGCTCCTACTTGTCGACATGTCACTACAGCGTGTTGCCGACATGTGACATTCTGCCGGAAGAGCGTTTGCCGGGGCTTCGGCTCCGGTATTCAGGTGAAGGCTGAACTCCTCATCAGGGGAACATCGGCCACGACCGTCCCGCGACCCAGAGGGGGTGGCATGTCCGCAGACCAGGGCAGCTCCAAGGTGCTCACGCTCACGAAGAGCGAGTCCGCGCCCGACGCCGTTCTCAACGACGTCACGGCCCTTGAGGCCGTACCGGCCCCGGCGGCCCTCCCGACCACGTCGGGAGCCATCGACACCCGCACCCTGTCCCGCTCCCTTTTCCTGCGGCTCGCCGCACTGGACGAGAACAGCCCCGAACGCGGCTACGTCCGGGACACCCTGATCGAGCTCAACCTCCCGCTGGTGCGTTACGCCGCCGCGCGTTTCCGCTCCCGCAACGAGCCGATGGAGGACATCGTCCAGGTCGGCACCATCGGCCTGATCAAGGCGATCGACCGCTTCGACTGCGAACGGGGGGTGGAGTTCCCGACGTTCGCGATGCCGACGGTGGTCGGCGAGATCAAGCGGTTCTTCCGCGACACCTCGTGGTCGGTGCGCGTGCCGCGCCGGCTCCAGGAGCTGCGCCTGGCCCTCACCAAGGCCAGCGACGAGCTCTCGCAGAAGCTGGACCGCTCCCCGACCGTCCCCGAACTCGCCGCGGTCCTGGGCGTGTCCGAGGAGGACGTGGTCGACGGCCTCGCGGTCGGCAACGCGTACACGGCCTCCTCGCTGGACTCCCCGGCCCCGGAGGACGACGGCGGCGAGGGCTCCCTGGCCGACCGGCTCGGCTACGAGGACACCGCGCTGGAAGGCGTGGAGTACCGCGAGTCCCTGAAGCCGCTGCTGGCCAAACTCCCGCCCCGCGAGCGGCAGATCATCATGCTCCGCTTCTTCGCCAACATGACCCAGTCGCAGATCGGCGAGGAGGTCGGCATCTCCCAGATGCACGTCTCCCGGCTGCTGACCCGGACCCTGGCGCAGCTGCGGGAAGGCCTGCTGATCTCCGACTGAGAGCGACCGAGAGCACCCGAAAGGTGCTCAAGGGGCTCCTGAGGGTTCCTATTTGACGGAGTGTCAGCCACCATGGCGCGATGCTTCGGACGACACGGACACATGGCCGTCGAGGTGCCGTACTCGGTACGTCGGCGGCCGTCGTCTGTCTGGGCGCCGCGCTGGCCGCGTGCGGGAGCGGCGGGGGCGAGGGATACGTCGCCACCGGCTCGGCGGGCGGCACACCTCAGGCGTCCGGTACGGCGACGGCACCCACCGGCGAGGTGACGCTGGTGCCGCTGGACGGACCGCGCGGGGAGGGCAACGCCCCTGTCGGGAGCGGGACTTCTCCGGGGACGTCGGCGATCCCGGCACCCGGCGCGGACGGCAGCACCCCGGGCGACTCCGCCGGCGCCCCTGTCGGCGACGGCGCCAAGTCCGGCCGTACGACCGGGAATTCACCGGTCCCGACACCTACCCCGACAGGCGCACCCACCCCCACCGGCTCGTCCGCCGGTCCCGCCGCGTTGAGTTGGGGCGAGCCGAGCCGTGCGGCCACCGACGAGCGGTGGTGCGAGGACGTGACCGTCGCCTTTGCCAACTCGGGGGGAAGTGCGGTGCGTTCGGGGTCGGTGACCTTCGGGACGCATGTCATCGGCGCGCTCGGCATCGACTGGGCGACGGTCGAGTCGACCGAGGCGCTGCCGGTGCCGATCGCGGCGGGTGCGCGCACGACAAAGACCTGGACGGTGTGTCTCGACGCCTGGCGCGTGCCGCTCGGCATGCACATCGAGACGCGGGACGTCACCGTCCAGTGGAAGTAGCGGGCCGGGGCCCGACTTGAGCGAGTTACATGAGGGCGAGCCAGGCCACCGCGGCCACGATCGCGACAGCGACGACGACGCCCACGATCAGGCCGATACGGGGACCGGCCGCCGCGACCGGCTCCGGCTGCCGGCCCTGCGGGCCCTCGTCGACGAACGCGCGGAACATCTGGGTGCTGCCGGCGGGGTCGTGGTTGCCCTGGGGGTTCTGGGGGTTAGCCATAGCCCGAGACCCTAGCGAATGCGCGGGGGAGACCCAAGTGGGGGGAGGTGGGTGACCGCGAGCGACCCGCGGCCGACCCCACCTGCACGTTTACGTTCGCAATACTTGCCTTTGCCAAGTTTTTATCCCGTTCACAGACTTCTTGTTTGCCTGTAGCAACCAACAACTCTTATGGTTGCCCAGAGCAACAAATGCGGGAGGTGTGATGGCCGAACGGGCGCAGTACGAGGAACTGCTCCAGCAGTTCAGTGCTTTCGGAGCGGTGAAACGGGAGCTCGGGCGGGTGCTGCCCGCCGAGTGTCCGGGCGGCAGCGTCGCCGTCCTCACCCTGCTCGGACGGTACGGCGACATGCGCATGAGCAAGCTCTCGGAGCTGCTCGCGGTGGACATGTCGGTCACCAGCAGGCATGCCGCGCACCTCGCGGAGCGGGGCTGGATCGACCGGTCCCCCGACCCCGCGGACAAGAGGTCCAGGATTCTGCACCTCACCGCGCCGGGCCAGGCCCAGCTGGAAGCGCTCTTCGAGCGCACCACGGAGCTGCTGGCCGACCGGCTGAGCGACTGGAGCGACGAAGAGGTCGCCCAGCTCACCCGGCTCATGGCCCGGCTGCGGACCAGCTTCGACGACCACCGCGCCCCGCCGCCCCGGCTGCCACCCCCGCATCTGCTCGCACCGACCACCCGTACACCCGCGACCACTTGAGATAAGGAAGCCCATGGCTACGACCACACCAGCCGGTGTGCGGGCTCATGCCAAGCACGGGGGAGGCTCCACCGAGTACGCCCCGATGTCGCACCGGCAGATCATGGAGGCCATCTCCGGCCTGCTGCTCGGCATGTTCGTGGCGATCCTGTCCTCCACGATCGTCACCAACGCCCTGCCGCACATCATCAGCGACCTCGGCGGCGGCCAGTCCGCCTACT
The DNA here is from genome assembly GCF_053599215.1 of Streptomyces sp. NPDC001002. Lineage (NCBI taxonomy): Bacteria > Bacillati > Actinomycetota > Actinomycetes > Kitasatosporales > Streptomycetaceae > Streptomyces > Streptomyces sp. NPDC001002. The sequence continues at coordinate 22,836 of NZ_JBSFLV010000066.1, forward strand.
CCTGGGTCGTCACCGCGTCCCTGCTGGCGATGACCGCGACCACGCCCCTGTGGGGCAAGCTCTCGGACCTCTACAGCAAGAAGGCGCTCGTCCAGATAGCCCTGATCATCTATGTGCTGGGCTCCGCCGCGGCGGGCCTGTCGCAGAACGCCGGCATGCTGATCGCCTGCCGTGTCGTCCAGGGCGTCGGCGTCGGCGGTCTGTCCGCCCTCGCCCAGATCGTCATGGCCGCGATGATCTCCCCGCGTGAGCGCGGCCGTTACTCCGGCTACCTCGGCGCCACCTTCGCCGTCGCCACCGTCGGCGGCCCGCTGCTGGGCGGTGTCATCACCGACACCAGCTGGCTGGGCTGGCGCTGGTGCTTCTACGTCGGTGTCCCCTTCGCCGTCATCGCGCTGATCGTGCTGCAGAAGACCCTGCACCTGCCCGTCGTGAAGCGGGACGTCAAGGTCGACTGGGCCGGCGCCACCTTCGTCGCCGCCGCCGTCTCGCTGCTGCTGGTCTGGGTCACCTTCGCCGGTGACAAGTACGACTGGATCTCCTGGCAGACGTACGCGATGGTCGGCGGTTCGATCGCGCTGGGTCTGCTCTTCGTGCTGATCGAGTCCAAGGCACGCGAACCGATCATCCCGCTGCGGCTGTTCCGCAACCGGACCATCACGCTGGCCTCGCTCGCGTCGCTGTTCGTCGGTGTCGCGATGTTCACCGGCACGGTCTTCTTCAGCCAGTACTTCCAGCTGGCCCGCGACAAGTCCCCGACGATGTCCGGGGTCATGACGATCCCGATGATCGGCGGACTGTTCATCTCCTCGACCGTGTCGGGGCAGTTCATCACCCGCACCGGCCGCTGGAAGGCGTGGCTGGTCAGCGGTGGCGTGCTGGTGACGGCGGGCCTGGGCCTGCTCGGGACCATCCGGTACGACACGGACTACTGGAAGATGGGCATCTTCATGGCCCTGCTGGGTCTCGGCATCGGCATGATGATGCAGAACCTGGTGCTGTGCACGCAGAACCAGGTCGACCCGAGCGACCTCGGCTCCGCCAGCTCGACGGTCACCTTCTTCCGCTCCCTCGGCGGCGCGGTCGGCGTCTCCGCCCTCGGCGCGGTGATGTCCCACCGGATCTCGCACTACGTCACCGACGGCATCGCCTCCCTCGACCCCAAGTACCGGGCGGCCCTCGCCGGTTCGAGCTCCTCCACCGACAGCATCCCGGACCTGGCCAAGCTGCCCGCCCCGGTGCGCACGCTCATGGAGAGCTCCTACGGTCATGGCATCGCCGACGTCTTCATGATCGCCGGCGCCCTGGCGGCCGTCGCGTTCCTGATCACCCTGTTCATCAAGGAGGTCCCGTTGCGGACCAAGGGCGCGCTGGCGCAGGCCGCGGGCGAGCAGGAGACCCCGGCCACGGAGACCCCCGCCGCGGCCACCGCTCCGGTCGCCGCCGACGCACCGGCCGCCGAACACGTCCCCACCTGGGCCGTGTCGGAGACCGAACCCGCCACCGACGGCACGCAGCGGCTCTCCGCCGTGGCGACGATCGCGCGGCCGGAGGAATCGGCCGGCTCGGGCGGGATCCCGGTACGGGGCTTCGTGCGCGGCAACGAGAGCGCGCCCGTCCCGCAGGCCGCCGTCACGCTGATCTCGCTGGCCGGCCGCCAGTTGGGCCGGTCGATGACCCAGGCCGACGGCTCCTACGCCGTCGAGGCGCCGAGCGTCGGGTCGTACGTGCTGATCGCGTCCGCCGACGGGTTCCAGCCGCAGGCGTCCACGGTCGTCGTGAACGGTGAGCCGCTCGCGTACGACGTGCTGCTCAGTGGGACCAGTGGGCTGAACGGGCTGGTGCGGGCCGCGGAGAGCGGGCTCGCGGTCAAGGACGCGATGGTCGTCGTGACCGATGTGCGCGGGGATCTGCTGGCCACCCAGAAGACCGGTGAGCAGGGCGAGTTCGCCTTCGGCGAGCTGGTGCCCGGCCCGGTGACCGTCGCGGTGAACGCCGACGGGTACCGGCCGCGCGCGCTGCCCGTCGAGGTCGGCGGCACCGGGGTCACCCGGGTCGAGATCGACCTGGACTCGGGCGCTCAGCTCCAGGGTGTCGTACGGGCCCCGCACGGCCCGCTGGCCGACGCGCGCGTGACCCTCGTTGACGCGGCGGGCAACGTGGTCGGCACGGCCACCACCGGGTCGGACGGGGCGTACGCCTTCACCGATCTCAACGGCGGCGAGTACACGGTCATCGCGACGGGATACCCGCCGGTGGCCAGCGCGTTGACCGTCAACGGTCGCGGTGTCGACGACCACGACATCGAACTCGCCCACCCCGGCGAGTAGTTGGAACACCCCCGGCCCGTGGCGGGCGCACGCTCTGAGCGGAGGTGCGGCCGCCGCGGGCCGGATTCACGCGTACGGCAAGGAGTTTGAGGAACATGGGACTGACCGCGAGGATCCGTACCCGCGACGGGTGGGCCGTGTCGCACGCCGTCGTCACGGTGACCGACATGACCGGCACCCAGGTGCTGCGCGCGGAGGCCGACGCCGAGGGGGCCGTACGGGACGCCACCGAGCTGGCGCCCGGCCCGTACACCGTCATCGTCACGGCCGTCGGGTACGCGCCCACCGCCGCCACCGCGATCGTCACCGCGAGCGGCCGGGCCGAGGTCGGGGCGGTGACCCTGGGCCGCCAGGGCGGCACCGAACTGCCGCCGCCCGGGCCCTGGACCGTCGACCCCGCGCACTCCTCCGTCGCCGCGGTCGCCCAGCACCTCGGCATCTCCAGCGTGCACGGCCGCTTCACCGACTTCGCGGCGCGGATCGAGATCGCTCCGGACGAGGTGGCCAAGTCCCGGGTGGAGGCGGTGATCCGGGCCGCGTCCATCGATACGGGCAACGGCATGCGGGACGATCATCTGCGCTCGGCGGACTTTCTGGACGTCGAGAAGTACCCGGAGATCACGTACCGCTCGACGGGTGTCGTGGCTGCGGCGGGCACGGACCGGTGGACGGTGCGTGGGGAGCTGACGCTGCACGGGGTGGTGCGGGAGGTCGATCTGGACCTCGCGTATCTGGGGACCGGGGCCGATCCGTGGGGCGGGACCCGGGCCGCGTTCCGGGCCACCGCCGAGCTGCGGCGGGAGGACTTCGCCATGAACTACAACCAGGTGGTGCAGGCGGGGATCGCGGCGATCGGGACGACGTTGAAGGTGGAACTGGATGTGCAGGCGGTGCAGGGCGAGGCGTTGCCGTAGGGCTGGACATAGGCTGGTCGTATGGCACCGAACATCGCTAGTAACACCCGGGTATCCCTGGAAGAGCTGCTGGAGTTTGTGCGGCCCCGGCATCATGCGCTGCTGTTGACGCGGCGGGCGGACGGGAGTCCGCAGGCTTCGCCGTTGACGTGCGGGGTCGACGACTCGGGGCGGATTGTTGTCTCTACGTATCCCGAGCGCGCGAAGACGCGGAACGCGAAGCGGGACGAGCGGGTCAGTGTCGTCGTGCTGAGCGACGACTGGAACGGGCCGTGGGTGCAGGTTGACGGCGTCGCTGAGGTGATTGATCCTCCGGAGTCCGTGGAGCCGCTGGTGGAGTACTACCGGAATATCGCCGGGGAGCATCCGGACTGGGACGAGTACCGTGCGGCGATGGTGAAGCAGGGGAAGTCGATTATTCGGGTTACGCCGGAGAAGTGGGGTCCGGTGGCGACCGGGGGGTTCCCTGCGAGGCTTTCTTCGCCGGACGCCTAAGAGCTCGGGGGGTGCGGTTGTGTTGCGGGTGCGGGCCCGATGTGGCTGGTCGCGCAGTTCCCCGCACCCCTGACGGGGCGATTCAGTCGCCGTTTCTCATTACCATCGCCTCGATTCCTGCCACCAAGAGCTCCAGGGCGAAGGTGAAGTCTCGTTCTCGCATTTCCTCTACCGTGTCTCCGCCCCTCGCCGCCATGAGGTCCGCCGACTCCTGGATGACCTCGGCAGCTGACGGGGACTGGTTCACCGCTGTCATCGCGTGGCGGAAGTATTCGTCCTGGGTCATGCCGGCGGCGGCCGTGCGGGCGATGAAGTGGCCCTCGATCGTGCCGAAGCCGTAGACGAACTGGAAGACGGCCGAGATCGCGCCCGTGAGGCCGGATGCGGGTAGGCCCGTCTTGCGGATGACCTGCTGGACGACCCTGGAGAAGGCCAGTGAGTTCGGGCCGATGTTCAGGAACGTGCCGGCCAGCGGGGAGAGCCAGGGGTGGCGGACCAGGAGGGAGCGGTACTCCCTTGCCAGGGTGCGGAGTTGGTCGCGCCAGTCCTCGTCGGTCTCCGGGTCGGGCAGGGGGAGTTCCCCGAAGGCCGCGTCGAGGGCGAGTTCGAGGAGGTCGTCCTTGGTGTCGACGTACCAGTAGACGGACATCGCCGTGACGTTCAGATCGGCGGCGAGACGGCGCATGGAGAACTTGGCCATGCCCTCGGCGTCCAGCAGTCGCACGGTCGCCCCGGTGATGCGGTCCCGGTCCAGCCCGGACGGCTGCCCGCCTCGACCCCGGCGGACCTTGCCCTCCAGCCACACACTGGTCCGCGCCGCCCCTTCGGCCGACCTAGCCATCAGCGCACGCACCTTTCTGGCTGTCCGGTAGCTATTCAAGATCCTAAACGGCAGTCACCAATTCCGAGTCTGCCCGCTCCGCCCGACGCAACAACGCCGCCGCCACGAACCCACCGAGCAGTACCGCCGCCGCTCCCACCAACTGACCCGATCTCAGTCCTTCGGCGAGCCCTCCGGAAGAGCTGAGGACCGCGCCGAGCACGGCAACACCCAAACCGTTGCCGAACTCCGCCAGCGTTCCGTTCACCCCGGCCCCCACTCCCGCCTTCGCCGGAGGAATCGCGCTCATGATCGCGTGCGCCATCGCCGGGCTGGCGATCGCGCCTCCCGCGCCGATGAGCAGCAGGCCCACCAGCGTGCCCGCATATCCCCCCGTCGCCAGCACCGCGATCGACGCCAGACCCGCCGACATCAGCACCATGCCCGACGCGATGGACACCGGCGTACCCAGCCTCGCCGACCACTTCGCCGACAGGCCCGTGAAGTTGAGGGCGACGATCGTCAAGGCCAGCGGAGCGGTCCGCAGGCCCGCCTCCAACGGGCCGTAGCCCAGGACGAATTGGAGGTGCTGGGTGAGCAGGAAGAGGGAGCCGCCCATGCCGAAGGCGATGAGCACCGCACCCGCCACCGCACCCGTGAAGCGGCGGTCGCGGAAGAAGTGCGGGTCGAGCATGGGGTACGGGATGCGGTTCTCCCAATAGGCGAAGGCGCCCAGCGATACGGCGGCTACCGTCGCCGGCAGCAGGACCCGGGCCGATGTCCAGCCGTGTGCCGGGCCCGAGATGATCGCGAAGACCAGGGACGCCATGCCGATCGTGGAGAGCAGCGCGCCGGGGAGGTCGGGGCGGTCGCCGGTGGGGTTTTTCGACTCCGGGACCAGGGCCACGACCGCCACCAGGCCCAGCGCCGCCACCGGCAGGTTGATCAGAAAGATCGCGCCCCACCAGAAGTGGTTCAGCATGAAGCCGCCGAGGAGCGGGCCGATCGCGAAGCCGAGCGCGTTGACGGCCGCCCAGATGCCGATCGCCCTCGGCTGTTCCTCGGGCGTGAAGATCTGCATCGCCACCGCGAGGGTGGTGGTCATCAGCAGCGCGCCGCCGACGCCCATGCCCGCGCGGGCCGCGATCAGTTGGCCCGTGGAGCCGGCCAGGCCCGCCGCCAGCGAACCGATGCCGAAGAGGGCGAGTCCGGCCAGCAGCATCTTCTTGCGGCCGTAGCGGTCGGCCGCGCTGCCGGCGGTGAGCAGCAGGCCGGACTGGACGAGCGAGTACGCGTTGATCATCCACTGGATGTCCGAGGTCTCGGCGTGCAACTCCCGGGTGAGGGAGGGGATCGCCACGTTCAGCACGGTGTTGTCGAGCAGCACGGTCAGCTGGGCGAGACAGATGACACCGAGGATCAGCCAGCGCTGGGGGTGGCCTTGGGAAACGGACATGCTGTACACCGTATGGCGCCAACCATACGGTGTACAGCAAGTTTCCCTTCTGTCAGCTGCTCGTCTTCTGCGTGAGGTCGTAGAAGGTCGACGAACCGACCGTCACCTTCTTGAAGTTCTTCTCGACCCACGAGGTGATCTGCGAGGACGTGCCGGTGCTGCTGCCGCCCATGCCGCCACCCGTGCCGCTGGAGATGAAGTAGTGGATCTTGCCGTCGGCCACGTACTTCTCGAACTGCGCCAGCGTCGGGGACGGGTCGGTGCCGTTGAAGCCGCCGATCGCCATCACCGCGTCACCCGTGGCGAGTTGGTAGCTCGCCGCGTTCTGGGCGCCGATCGCGGCCGCCGCCCAGGTGTAGTCGCCGGCGTCGGTCTGCAGCAGCTTCTTGGCCTCGGCGCTGACGGTCGCGCCGTTCAGCAGGCCGCCGACGCCACCGCCGCCGCCCATGCCGCCGCCGTCACCGGTCGTGCCACCGGGGCCGCCCTGCTGGCCCTGGGTGCTGCCGTTGCCGTTCTGCCCCGGCATACCGCCCGTGCCGCCGCCCGGGAAGCCGCCGCCGCCCTGCTGGTTCTGGGTGTTGCCGTTGCCGTTCTGCTGCTGGCCCGGCATGCCACCGCCGCCGAAGCCGCCGCGTCCGCCGCCACCGCCGGGGCCACCGCCCCGGCCGCCCATCATGCTCGCGCCCGCCGGACCGGCCGTCGGGATGGAGCCGGTGTGCGCCGAGTCGACCGTGCTGAGGGTGTACGCCGTCGGCCCTGCCAGGGAGGCCACGATGCCCAAGCCCACTGCCGCGAGCGCGAGTTGGCGGCCCAGCTTGGCCACGAAGATCACGCCTAGCGCGGAGGCCAGGCCGCCGATCAGGACCAGCCAGCGCAGCCAGGGCAGGTAGTCGGGCGTGCGGTTGAGGAGTACGTAACCCCAGACCGCGCCCGCCACGATCGCCGCCGCGAGGGTGAGCGAGGCCCACGTCTCGGCGCGCTTCTCCCACAGGGTTCCGGCGCCCATGCCGATCACGGCGGCGATGTAGGGGGCCAGCGCGATCGTGTAGTACTGGTGGAAGATGCCCGCCATGTAGCTGAAGACGAGCAGGGTGATCAGCAGCGAGCCGCCCCACACCAGGAACGAACCGCGGGTCACCGAGGTCCGCTTGAGCTTGCGGGTGGCCACCAGGCCCGCGACGAGCAGGATCAGCGCGGCCGGCAGCAGCCAGGAGATCTGGCTGCCGATCTCGGAGTTGAACATCCGGTCCCAGCCGGTCTCGCCCCACTGCCCGGTGCCGCCCGCGCCACCGCCGCCGCCGACACTGCCGGTCTCGTCGCCGTTGATGCGGCCGAGGCCGTTGTAGCCGAAGGTCAGCTCAAGGAAGCTGTTGTTCTGCGAACCGCCGATGTAGGGGCGGGAGGAGGCCGGCCACAGCTCGACGATCGCGACCCACCAGCCGCCGGAGACGATCAACGCGAGCGTGCCCGCGGCCAGTTGACCGCACCGCTTCTTCAGCGAGACCGGCGCGCAGACGGCGTAGACGATCGCCAGCGGCGGCAGGATCAGGAAGGCCTGGAGGGTCTTGCCGAGGAACGCGAAGCCGATCGCGACACCGCACCACACCAGCCACTTGGTGCGGCCGTCCTCCAGGGCGCGGACCACGAAGTAGCAGGCCAGCGCCATGAGGAGGGCGAGCATCGCGTCCGGGTTGTTGAACCGGAACATCAGCGCGGCGACCGGGGTGAGCGCGAGCACCGCGCCCGCGATCAGGCCGGACGCGGGGCTGAAGCGGCGGCGCACCGAGGCGTAGACGACGGCGACCGTGCCGACGCCCATGAGGACCTCGGGGCCCAGGATCGTCCAGGTGTTGAGGCCGAAGATCCGGGCCGCGATCTCCATCGGCCACAGGAACGCCGAGGGCTTGTCGACGGTGATGGCGTTGCCCGCGTCCAGCGAGCCGAAGAACATCGCCTTCCAGCTCTGGGTGCCGGCCTGGACGGCCGCCGAGTAGAAGGAGTTGGAGTAGCCGTTGACGCCCAGGTTCCAGAAGTAGAGCACCGCGGTGGCGACCAGCAGGCCGAGGAAGGCCGGGCGGGCCCAGCGGGGGTCCTCCGGACGGCCGCGCCACAGTCTGCGGACGAAGGGCTGCTTGGGCTCGCCGCCCGAGGGGGCCGGTGCGTGCGGCGGCCGCTGCGAGTCCACCACGTCGGGTGCGGGGCCCGAGGGGGTGGGAGCCGCACCTCCCTGGTAGGTCGGCTGGTCGTAGTGGGTGGTCATCGGGTGTCCCCCGGATCGGTGTCGTAAGGGCGCATCGGCCGGAACTGCATCGTGGAGTCCCGCCAGGTGCCGTCCGCGGCTTCACCGGCGCGGAACTGGGAGGTCTGGTGCGGCTGTTGCGACTGCTGCGCGTACTGCTGCGGGTACGGCTGCTGCTGGTACGACTGCTGCTGGTACGGCGTGGTCGAGTACGTCGGTGACGACGGGGTGTGCGTGGCGACCACCGTCGAGCCCGCGTCACTGTCCCGGCGGTCCGGGAAGACCCACGCCCTGAAGAGCAGGAAGCGCAGGACGGTCGCCGCGAGGTTGGCGGCGATCAGCACCGCAAGCTCGGTGGAGTGCGCGGGGTTGCTGCTGGCCGCGTTCAGGGCGGCGAGCGAGCCGCTGGTCAGCGCCAGGCCGATGCCGAAGACGACCAGGCCCTGCGCCTGGTGCCGGACCGCGCCGCCGCGCCCGCGCACCCCGAAGGTCAGCCGCCGGTTGGCCGCCGTGTTGGCGACCGCGGAGACCAGCAGGGCGAGCGCGTTGGCGATCTGGGAGCCGGTGAAGGAGCGGAAGGCGCTGTAGAGGACCAGGTAGAACAGGGTCGACAGGCCGCCGACCACGCAGAACCCGACGAGCTGGCGGGCCAGGCCCTTCGGCACGTCCTGGATGTCGCGGTCGCGCGGGTCGTCGCCGAAGGGGCGGGTGATCCGGTCCAGCGGCAGCGAGCCGCTGGCCAGGGCCTTGCCCACGCGCCACACGCCCTTGAGGTCCTCGGTGGCCGTCTTGACGATGTGCACCGTCGAGTCCGGGTCGTCGACCCAGTCGACCGGCACCTCGTGGATCCTGAGGCCCGCGCGCTCGGCGATGACCAGCATCTCGGTGTCGAAGAACCAGCCGGTGTCCTCGACCAGCGGCAGCAGCACCTGCGCCACATCACGCCGGATCGCCTTGAATCCGCACTGCGCGTCCGAGAAGCGGGCCTGCAGCGAGCCGCGCAGGATGAGGTTGTACGAGCGGCTGATGAACTCCCGCTTGGCGCCGCGCACCACGCGCGACGAGCGGGCCAGCCGGGAACCGATCGCCAGGTCGGAGTGGCCGGAGATGAGCGGTGCCACCAGGGGCAGCAGGGCGTTCAGGTCGGTCGACAGGTCCACGTCCATGTAGGCGAGGATCGGAGCGTCCGAGGCGGACCAGACGGTCCGCAGCGCCCGGCCGCGGCCCTTCTGCTCCAGCCGGAAGGCCTTGACCTCCGGAAGCTCCGCCGCCAGCCGCGCGGACACCTGGGGAGTGGTGTCCGTCGACGCGTTGTCCGCGATCGTGATGCGGAACGCGTAGGGGAACGTGCGCTTGAGATGGTCGTGCAGTCTCAGCACACACGGCTGGAGGTCCTTCTCCTCGTTGTAAACGGGGATCACTACGTCCAGAACAGGCGTACCGGCGTCGCCGGCCGGGAGGTGCTCCCGCGCCGGCAGGGTGCCGGGAGAAGAGTCGGTTCGCATGGGAACGACTCTTGTCAAGCGCCCTGTTGCACCCATGTGGTGGCACTGTGCTGTGCCTGTGAGTGCGATTGCCAATTCGTTTCGGGGGCCGGCTGAGGCAGCTGCGGAGCGAGCGCGGGCAGGTGCACGGTGAAGACCGTACGGCCCGGAACGCTGTCCACGGTCACCGCGCCGCCGTGCGCGCTCGCGACGGCCTGCACGATCGCCAGACCGAGCCCGGTCGAGCCGGTGGACCGCGAGCGCGCCGAGTCTCCGCGGGCGAACCGCTCGAAGACGTGCGGGAGCAGGTCGGGCGGGATGCCCTGGCCGTTGTCCTCGACGTCCACGCACATCCACGGGCCGCGCCGCTGCACACGTGCGGTGACGGTCGTGCCCGGTGGGGTGTGCTTGCGGGCGTTGCCGAGCAGGTTGATGAGGACCTGCTGGAGGCGGGCCGCGTCGCCGGAGACGGCGGCGGGTTCGTCGGGCAGGTCGAGGCGCCAGTTGTGGTCCATGCCGGCCGCGCGGGCGTCGCTGATGGTGTCGACGACCAGCGGGATGAGGTCGGTCTGCTCGAACTGGAGCGGCCGGCCGGCATCCAGCCGGGCGAGCAGCAGCAGGTCCTCCACGAGCAGCGTCATACGGCTCGCCTCGGACTCGATACGGCCCAGGGCGTGCCGGGTGTCCGGGCCGACCTGCTCTCTGCCGCGCCGGGTCAGCTCGGCGTACCCGCGGATGGAGGCGAGCGGAGTGCGCAGCTCGTGGCTGGCGTCCGCGACGAACTGCCGTACCCGCATCTCGCTCTGCTGGCGGGCGTGCAGGGCGCCGTGGACGTGGTTCAGCATCCGGTTGAGCGCGGCGCCGACCTGGCCGACCTCGGTGTGCGGGTCGGTCTCGGACTCCGGGACGCGCTCGCTGAGGTTCACCTCGCCGGTGTGCAGCGGGAGTTCGGAGACGCGGGTGGCGGTGCTGGCGACTCGGCGCAACGGGCGGGTGGCGACGCCGACGAGGACGTACCCGGCGATACCTGCGGCGACGAGGCCGGCGGCGGTGACGCTCAGCTCCACGAGGATGAGGGTGTTGACGGTGCTGTCGACGTCGGCGGTGGGCAGGGCGACGTAGAAGCCCTCGGTGGGGGTTTCGGAGTTCGTGGCGTACTTGACCCGGTAGCTCCCGAGCCCGGGAATCGTGACGGTGTGCGTCTTCCCATCCCTCGACACGGACGCGAGGGCCTGACTCTGCGCCGTGGAGAGGTTGACGCCGGTCATTCCCTTGAACGCGCCGTTGGTGTCGTTCTGCTGCTTGCTGTACGCCGCGCTGGCGATCGAGCCGTTCTGCACGTACGCGGCGACGGTGTTGGCCTGCGTCGGGCCGGTGGTGAGGACCTTGTTGACCTTGCCGGAGGCCGAGACGGGCGTGTCGCTGCCGAGGGCCTTGCCACCCGACGTGGACGTGCCGTTCTGGGTCCCGGGGAGGTTGCCCGGGCCATTGCCCTGGTTGTCGCCCAGGGGACGGCCCGCCGCGCGCATGGCGGTCTCCTGCACCTTGCCGTCCAACTGGTCGTACAGATGCGAGCGCAGCGCGAGCGTGGTCACCGTGCCGATCACCGCGCACACCACGGCGATCAGTGTCACGGACGCGACGACGAGCCGGGTCCGCAGGGTGCGCGGCTTACCCGCTCGTCGCTTCTGCGCACGCGGCCGTCGTCGCCCGCTCATGAGGCCGCGGGCTTGATCAGGTAGCCGGCCCCACGCCGGGTGTGGATCATCGGCTCACGTCCGGCGTCGATCTTCCGGCGGAGGTAGGAGATGTAGAGCTCGACCACGTTGGCCTGGCCGCCGAAGTCGTAGGACCACACCCGGTCGAGGATCTGCGCCTTGCTGAGTACACGCCGTGGATTACGCATGAGGAAGCGCAGTAGTTCGAACTCGGTCGCGGTGAGATGGATGCCCTCGCCGGCCCGCGACACCTCGTGGCTGTCCTCGTCGAGGGTGAGGTCACCCACGACCAGCACGGAGTCGGAGCGGCGGTCGGCGGCACCGGAGCGGCGGATGAGCCCGCGCAGCCGGGCGACGACCTCTTCTAGGCTGAACGGCTTGGTGACGTAGTCGTCGCCGCCGGCGGTGAGCCCGGCGATACGGTCCTCGACGGCGTCCTTCGCCGTCAGGAACAGCACCGGCACGTCCGGCAGTTCGCGGCGCATGCGGCCCAGGACGGTGAGGCCGTCCATGTCGGGCAGCATCATGTCCAGGACGACGGCGTCGGGCCGGAACTCCCGCGCGGTCTGGATGGCACCCGTGCCATCACCCGCACTCCGGATCTGCCAGCCCTCATAGCGAAGGGCCATGGACAGCAGTTCGGTGATCGACATTTCGTCGTCCACCACAAGCACTCGGACGGGGCTCCCGTCCGGCCTCAGCAGTTCGGTGCGCCCCTGGGGCGAGGTCGTGGTCATAGTGAGCACACTGTCGGGATCCTCTGAGAGCACGCTTTCGACAACCTGTGATTTCCCTAAGAAACTCACAGGGGCCTCTCAGGCAACCCCTTGGAACCGCTTGCTGGAAGCGGTTGCTGTGGTGGGGGAGACGGAGGGGGCGCGGGGGTGCCTGCCTCGGAGGGCCTCGCAGGGCCTCGCGGAGAGCAAGTGCTTGCCTCGCGGGGAACCGGCGGGACAAGATCCCTCATCTGTTCAAGACGACGGGGGACACGGGGGCTGTGGTGACAGGCAGGGACAGTGGGGGCGGCAGAGGCAACGCGGGCATATCCATCCGGCTGCCGGGGGAACCGGATCCCAACGAGTGGCGCCGGCTGACGCTCTACCTGGTGGCGTACGTGACCGCGGTCCTCTTCAGCCTCACCGGCCAGGAGCCCTGGCACGAGACCTCGACGCCGAAACCCGACGTGGTCACCGGCGCGCAGGGCGCCTTCCCGGCTCCGCTCGGTTCGACGGCACCGCCCACCCCGAACCACGTCCTGCGCCGGACGACCGTCGACGAGACCGTGATGCACGGGCTGTCGATCCGGGCGACGGCGGTGGGCGTGCGGGCCGTGAACCTACGGACCGGCTCGGAGTACTGGCGCTATGAGCGGGGCGGCTACGGGGACGAGGGCGAGGACACGGACGGGAGCTTCTACGCCCCCGCGCTCAATGTGTCCGCGCGCACGGTGCTGGCGGACTTCGCGGACGGCCGGCTCACGGCGATCGACCTGCGCTCGGGCCGGATCCTGTGGCACCGGAACATCGCGGAGGGCGAGAGCCACCAAGGCATGTCCGCCCTGCTCAGCGGCGGCCGCTTCATCACGAACGCCCCCGCCGGCATCCTCGCCCTCGCCGAACGCACCGGCCGCATCCTGTGGACGGCGCGCCGACCGGCCGAGTGCGACGAGACACGGGTCGAGACGGTGTACGACTTCCCGGACCACCTCGTCACGGCTTCGGCGAGCTGCGACGTACTGGGCCCCAAGGAACGCATCGCGGGCTACGACATCGCCCCTTCCGTCGCCAAGAGCACGGACCTGCTCCTCGGCATCGACGACCGCACGGGCAAGATCCTCTGGCGGCAACAGCACGCGGAGCCGTACGACGACCTCCTCCGCGCCGACACCCACACGCTGGCGGCCGTCGGCCCCGAACGCCGTACCCCGCGCCCGGTCCGTCTCCTGGACGTGAGCCGCGAGGGAGCACCGGTACTGGCCACCTTCTCCATCCACCTCCTGGCCGAGGTCACCACGGCCGACGGCATCGCGGTCACCACGGTCGACCCGCACATCTACTACACCGGCTCCCCCACCCTCCTCAGCGCCTACGACACCGGAACGGGCCGCCTGCGCTGGAAACTCCGCGCACCGACCGGCCAGAAGTACGGCGATCCCGTGGTCGCGGACGGCCGGGTGTACGTCGTCCGCCAACCGAACTTCCGGTACGCCGACGCCGGCCACGGCACCTCGGCCGAGCTGCTGGTCCTCGACGCGCGGACGGGACGTTCGGCGCATGTGCTGGAGCTGACGGGGTTGACGGTGCCGAGGGACGTCAACGCGTATGCCTCGCTGGACGTGGGCGAGGTGGGGGACGGCGCGGTCACGGTCAGGTGGCGGGGCGGGCGGAAGGAGGAGCTGTTGCTGACGGGGTGACTCGTACGAGGTCCGCCGCTCACGTCACACCCCGAACAGCCTCGCCCCGTTGTCGTGACACACGGCCCGCAGCCAGTCGTCGCCGAGCTCCAGCCGGTCCAGTGCCTCCAGCTGATGGACGTACGGATAAGGGATGTTGGGGAAGTCGCTGCCGAGCAGGATCCGGTCGCCGAGGTCGGCCAGCCGGGGCAGTGCCCTCCGGGGGAAGGGCGCGAACCGGTCGCTGAAGTCCGTGAACGACATCGTCGTGTCCAGCCGCACCTCGGTGTACCGCTCGGCCAGGTCGAGGAAGTCCTCGTACTCCGTCATCCCCATGTGCGCGACGATCAGCCGCAGTCGGGGATGGCGGGCGAGCACGCGTTCGATCGGCTCGGGTCCGGTGAACTTGCCCGGCATGGGCCCGGAACCGCAGTGGATCACGACCGGCACCCCGGCCTCGGCGAGCAACCCCCAAGCCCCGTCCAGGAGTTCATCGGCCGGGTCGTACGCCCCCACCTGCACATGCGCCTTGAAGACCCGCGCCCCCGCCTCGACGGCCTCCCGGACATAGCCCTCGACCCCCGGCTCCGGGAACAGGGTCGAGGTGTGCAGACAGTCGGGGGTGCGGCGCGCGAAGTCGACGGCCCAGCCGTTGAGCCACTCGGCCATGCCCGCCTTGTGCGGGTAGAGCATCGCGGTGAAGGCACGGACGCCGAACTCCCGGATCAGGGCGACCCGTTCGGCCTCCTCGGCCCGGTAGGTGATGGGCCACTCGACACCACCGGTGAGCGGGCCGAGCGCGTCGAAGTAGCCCCAGACCTTGTGGAGGACGCGCTCGGGCATGAAGTGGGTGTGGACGTCGACGAGGCCGGGGAGCCCGAGGCGCTGCCAGAAGCGGCGGATCTGGTCCTTCTCCTCGACTTCCGTCGCCTCGGCTTCCGTCGCCTCGATCTCCCGACCGTCCATGGTGCCCATCCGTCGTCGACCTTCCGAATCCTCAGAACAGCTCGTCCTGCACCGCCGACACGCCTCTGAACTCCCGCAGGGGAAAGGCCGGTCGGCCCCCGTCCGCAGGTCCCAGCTCCCACCCTGTCATCAGCCGGGTGTCGAGCATGAGGATCTTCCGCTCCTCGTCACCGTCCCCGACCGCGAGATGCAGATCAGGCCCGGCAGCCGCGACCAACTCCCCGCTCACCGCCCCACCGGCGATCAACTCACTCACCTCGCCGACGGCACCCGGCAGATCCGTGAGCCCGAACGCGCCGACATGGTCGACCGGCCGGCACGGCTCCCGGGTGAGCGACTCGGGCCAGTCGGCGAGCGCGACCGCCCGGGCGTGCAACTCCACGACCTCGGCCGCCCGTTCGCTCTCCGCCCCGGGCAGCTCCGCACGCACCGCCCGCTTGTCGGCGTACGGAATCCGATCAGGCACCCGGAGCGCGGCCCGCAACAGCTCTTCGGTCCGGCGGGCGGCCATCAACGGACCGGTGCCGAGCCAGCTGAAGCACACCGCCCCCTGCTCCAGCAGCCGGGCCGACCCCCGCTCGACCGCCGTGATCCCGACCTTGACCATGCCGGGTCCGAACCACGCCAGATATACGCGGTACGGCCGCGGGTCGTCGGCGATCGTGTCGGCGGCCACGGAGTGCGCCCGGTCCAGCCGCGCGCACTCCTCGCACCGCGCCCCCGTACTCCGCCCCGACACCCCCGCCCGCACCGGACACGCGTGCCCCCGCGCTCCCACACACGTCCGCACACCCCCGTCCGCGACCCCGAAGGCCACCCGCTTCCCCCAGGCCAGCGCACTGCGCCGCCCGCCGTCCCACACCAGCACGGGGCCACCGTCCACCCACCGCAGCCCCGAACACTTCCATTCCTGTGCCATCACTCACGAGAGTAGGAGACGGCACTGACAACGGCTGTCGGGGAGGGCGACCGCCTGCGCTCGGGGTTCCGCCCCGCCAACCGGCACCCCACACATCCCGCATGCCCCTCCCGCGCGGTCAGGTCCCGGACCCGCCACGCCCACTGCTCCCGCGGTCGCAGCCCGGGCGCTTTCCCCCACCCGGCGAGGTGCAGAACCCAGGTGACCAGGACACTCACGACGACGATCCCAAGGCCCCCGGCCAGCAGTGCGACCGACGTGGTGCACACGCCGAGTCCCAGCACCGCCGTTCCGACGGTCGCGATGCCGAAGCCGGTCCAGCCCGCCACCCCGGCCGAGGCGCTGGGCGCGATGGACCACCTCATCGCGACGAGCATGATCGGCCAGCAGGAGATGGCTCAGCGGGTGGGCATGAACGTCACCGATCTGACCTGCTTCGGCTACGTCCTCGAAGCCGGCGAGAACCTCCTCACCGCCGGCGACCTGGCGGCCCGCGCCCACGTCACGACGGGCGCGGTGACCGGCATCCTCAACCGCCTGGAACGCGCCGGCTACGTCACCCGCCGCCCCGACCCGACCGACCGCCGCCGGGTCCGCGTGGCCGCCCAACCGGACGCGGAGGCCCGAGTCCGCGAGCTGTACGAGCCGTACTACGCCCGTCTGCACGCCCTGTTCGCCGAGTACTCGCCCGCCGAAGTCGCCGTACTGACCGACTGGTTCACGCGCGCGGGCACCCTCGCGGCGGCCTACATGGAGGAACACCGCCGCACGGACTGACCGGCTTCACCGGCCTTCCCCCCGGTCGCCCCGACCGTGGGGGTAGGGCTGGCTACACCCCCGGTTCGGTAGGACGCTCCATCGTTCCGGCGGGCGAATCACGGAATCGTGGACGCCAGTTGATCCACGACTCCCCGAGACGCAGACGGCTCACGCGTCTCACCGCCCGCCCGGAAGGAACCGCGCCATGGACGCCGTACGGCAGACCCCGACCGCCGGCCCCGGCCCGTTCGCCTCCTTCGTGCGGTTCGTGGTGTGCGGGGGCGGTGTCGGCGTCCTGTCCAGCGCGGCCGTACCGCTGCTGGCGCTGCTGATGCCGTGGGCCCTGTCGAACGCGGTGATCACGATCGCCTCGACGATCCTGTGCACCGAGCTCCACGCCCTGTTCACCTTCGGCACCGGCAAGCGCGCCGGCTGGCGCGAGCACTGGCAGTCGGCGGGTTCGGCGGCCGTCGCCTACGCGGTGACCAGCACGGCGGTACTCGTACTCCACGCCGTCCAGTCCGCACCTTCACTGCTGACCGAACAGACCGTCTACCTCACCGCGTCCGGCCTGGCGGGCCTCGGCCGCTTCCTGGTCCTGCGCCTGTTCGTCTTCGCGACGGAGACCCGGAAGCCGCGGCGCCCGGTCACGACCGCCCGACGGCAGCCGGCCTGGTTCGGTACGAGGACGCCGGCGGCGGCACTGTCACAGGCGGCGTGAGGACGGACGCGGAAGTCGCCCGGCTGCGGGGCGAGTTCGCCTTGCAGCTCTGGCGAGACCCGCTCAACCGCTCGCGCCGGACTTCCCCCCGGCCGGAGTGACCGCGTGCCACTGGCCGTCCTTGCCCTGCCCGTTCACCTGTCCGGCCGCGGTGTCGCCGCTGTACCTGTACAACGGCCAACCGGCGAGGGTGAGTTGCGGCTTGCCGTCGCGGTGGACCGTACCGAGAAGAGTCTTCTCCACGCCGGTGGTCCGCACGGAGTCCTGAGGGGAGTCCGACACGATGACGGGTATCCACGTGTTCGTACACGCCCCGGAACACGTCCACTTGGACGGATCGGACTCGTCCTTGTCGTAGCGGTACAGGGTCATCCCATTGCCGTCGCTGACGACATCACCCGTACCGCCGACCGCGGCGGCGATCAGCGCGGTGGTCGTGCCGGTGCCCCCGTCGCCGGCCGGGGCCGAACTCGCGGACTCCGACGCGGCCGTGGCGACCGGCGCGATCGAGGCGACGCCGCCGGGGCTCGTACCGACGGCGTTGTCGGTCGAGGAGTCGCAGGCCGCCAGCAGCAGCGCGGAGACGAGGCCTGCGACCGAGGCGAGGACGATGCGGTGCGGGATCACGTGGTTGCCCTTCGGGAGTCGCCGTCCACTTACTCCCTAGTACGTGGGGCAGCCCCCGCACTCTCATCGACGACCGCAACCTTGTCGCCCGTTGGTGAGTCTTGGTCGTGCAATTGTCTTCTCTTTGCACTCCCGTGGAGGACCCAAGTGGGCAGACGTGCCCTCATCCGTGGCGGTTTGGCCGTCACCACCTCGCTGACTCTCGCCATGAGCCTCGGCCCGCTGACCGCCGAGGCCCACGCGGCCGGCGCCGCCGAGGTGGTCATCCCGGCACAGACTTCGCTGCTGCCGCAGACCGCGCTGTTCAGCGCCGGACCTTCGGGGTTCCTGCGCTACGAACCCGGCCGTGGCCATGTGTGGACCACCTACACGGGCGAGGACACGGTGGTGGACGCCTCGGCCGACGAGGTCTGGGGCATGCCGGAGTTCGGCGCCGGTTCGGACGTGGTCGCCCGCCACGACGACGGCACGCGGACCGTGACGCTGCGGGACATGGGGGCCGGCGGCGCGGTCACGACGATCGCGCTCCCCCAGGGCCACACCTACCGGGGGACGCTCGGGCGGACCGTCCTCACGACCGCCTGGACGGACGACCGGCTGACCTGGCACCTGCTCGACCTCCAGGACGACGGCACCGTGGGCGACCGCGCGGTCTCCGGCGTCCCGGCCGACGTCTCCTCGGTGAGCTCCGGCAACTCGCCCGTGGCCGACGCCCACGGCACGGTGGTGCAGTACTGGACGGGCAGCACGAACCGCAGCGGCTGGATAGACGCCGACAAGGGCACGTTCGTCGGGCTGCCGTACAACCCGACCGTCACCACGACCGGACGTGTGGTCCTCACCCCCACCCACCTGCTGTCGTGGGACGGGAACAACACCGTCTCCGTCTACTCCCGCGCCGACCTGACCACGGCCGTCCGTACCGTGCCGCTGGAGAACGACTACGCGACCCACCTGCTGGGCATGGTCGGCGACCAGCTCCTGGTCTCCCGCTACGACTCCTCGCTGGGCGCCAAGGACGGCGGCCTGCCCGTGTGGCGGGTCGACGCGCTCGCCCCCGACGGCTCGACGACCAAGGCCGTGCTGGCCCGCTCGGAGAGCCTCGCCCTCGCCGTCCCCACCCCCGACGGCGGGCTCCTCGTGCCCGGCGGCGGCGCCGACACCGCCGACTTCGGGGTGAACCTGGTCCGCGCGGGCGCCGACGGCATCCCCGTCGCCGAGAAGGTCGCCGCCTCCGTACTGAACCCGGTGGCCGACCCCGTACCCCAACTCACCTTGGACAACGGCCGGTTGACCGTGACGGAACGGGACCGCGAGACCGGCCGTACCTCCATGTACAGCCGGACGATCGGCACTACCGGCGACACCCTCACGGTCGGCCCCCGCACCTCCCAGGGCCTCGTCACCACCTCGGCGCCCAGCCTCCTGGGCACCGGGGACGGCCGTACGGTCGTCTGGAACTCGTACCTCTCGGGCGACGACCGCGTCCCCCGGGTCGTCCAGCCGACGGGCACGCTGCCCGGCACGGCGATCGACCCCCAGCACGACTACGTGGTGGTGTCCGAAGCCCAGGGCCGGCACGTCGCGATGGTCACCGCGTACACGGCGGCGACCGGTTCGCAGACGCGGGTGGTCGACCTCGACACCGGCTCCACGGTGCTCACCTCGGCGACGTACGGCAAGGCGCTGTGGGGCACCACCCTGTGGGTGGCGGACGGCAACGACAGCGCCGTGCCGGTCGACGTCCGCACCGGCAAGCGCGGCGAATCGGTGTGGTTCGGCCGGAACTGCCTGCTGGAGGACCTCCAGGCGGTGGGGCGCCTGCTGCTGTGGTCGTGCGTCGGCTCGGCCGAGAGCCAGGGCGTCTACGACACCGTCACCCAGACCAGGACCACCCTCACGCAGGGCGCTTGGGACACCGCCAAGCTCGGCGACGGCTTCGTCGTCACCAGCGCCGGCGGCGAGTTGAAGGTGACCGACGTCCGCGGTGCCACGCCGGTGACGCACTCGGTGGCCACCCTCTCGGGCGGGGAGCCCTGGGACGTCGACCCGTACACCGGCCTGATCGCGTATGTCGACGCCAAGGCGAACACCCACGTGGTGCCCAGCGGCGTCCCCGTCTCAGCGCTGTCCCAGCTCGACGCCTCGGTCGCGGGCTCGGTCGACGTCAAGACCGCGACCTGGAACCCGCGTTGGTGGCTGTCGAAGCAGGTCGCGTCCTGGACGCTCACCCTCAGGAACAAGGCGACCGGTACGACCGTCCGCACCCTCTCCGGCGGTACGGCACAGGGCGCGCTCCAGACCTCCTGGAACGGCAAGGACACGGCCAGCAGGCTCGTAGCCAACGGCGCCTACACCTGGACGCTGACCGCCACCCCGGCCGACGGCCAGGGCGCGGCCCTCACCAGGACCGGCACGCTCAAGGTCACCGGCGCGACCCCGGTCCGACGGGACTTCGCCACCGCGGACGGCTTCGGCGAGGTGCTCACCCTCAACGGCTCGGGCGGACTGACGTACCAGTACGGCACCGGCAGCGGCACCCTGACCGCCAAGAAGACGGGCTCCGGCTGGCCGACGAGCGCGAAGTTCGTGCCGTACGGCGACCTCAACGGCGACCGGTGCAACGACGTCCTCGTGCGCTACGCCAGCGGTGCGCTGCGCGCCTACCGGCCCGCGTGCGGGGCGGCGGTGACCCCGTCGACGCCGTACACCTCGCTGGGCACCAGCGGCTGGACGCAGTACGACGTGCTGACCTCGCCCGGGGACGTCAGCGGTGACGGCCGCGCGGACCTGATCGCCCGCCAGGCCTCCACCGGGGACGTCTACCTCTACAAGGCGACGAGCGCGGGCAAGCTGTCGGCGCGGACGAAGATCGCCTCCAAGTGGACGGGCTACAAGAAGATCGTGGGCGCCGGCGACCTCAACGGCGACGGCCACGGCGACCTGCTGGCGCAGGACAAGTCGAACGAGCTGTGGCGCTACGACGGCACCGCGACGGGCAAGTTCAAGAGCCGGGTGAAGGTCTTCAACGACTGGGGAGCCTCGTACAACGTCATCGTCGGCGTGGGCGACATCACCGGCGACGGCAAGGCGGACCTCGTCTCCCGCGACACGAGCGGGAACGTGTGGCGCACCAACGGCAACGGCAAGGGGTCGTTCGGCGGCCGCACCAAGATCGCCACCGGCTGGCAGAACTACAAGGGCGTGTTCTGAGGCACGCGACAGGCCTTCTTCCCCGGCGGGGCGAACTCCCCGCCGGGGAAGGAGTCGCCGGGGAAGGAGTCGACGGAGAAGGAGTCGCCGGGGTCAGCTCACCGTGGTGATCGGGCGACGGGCTCGTGTCCTCACCGAGCCCTGATCCGGCGGACGTGGACAAGGCAGAACGCGGCCAGGAGTGCCGCCGCCGTGAGGCAGATTCCCGTCTCGACCCATTGGAGGGTGAGGAACTGCTGCGGGTCGAGGTCGCGGGTGTACTTGCCGGTGAGGTGCTGCGTGCGCTCGCACCGCTTCAAGGCCTCCCAGTTGCTGGGCAGGCACGAGAACATGTCGGTGAATGAGCCGTTCGCGCGGGTGTAGCCCTCGTCGAGATGCCAGGCGTTGGGGGTCCGTTCCGGGTACGCGGTGAGGGGGATTCGCTTCACCGTCGGGGTGAGCAGATGGGGCCTCAGCTTCTCCAGGCCGGTCTGGAGGGCGAGGACGGCACCGGCGGATACGGCGACCGCGGCGAGGACGCGACGCAGCAGCAGCCCGACGGCCGCGCCGGTGACGAGCGCGAGAAGCAGGTGCGCGACGCCGGCGGGGCCCGTGAAGGGCAGGTAGGACCAGTCGCTCTGCGGGGTGTTCTCGTGCCAGGCCGTGCCGAGCGAGCCGCCGGCGGTGCGTCCGTGCCGGATGGTGTACCACCACCAGGTGACCGGCGCGGTGATCAGCAGCGCGGCGACGGCGGTGACGGCCGCGGCGACGCCCAGTCTGGCGGCGGCCCATCGACGGCGGCTGACGGACTGGGTCCAGGCGAGCCGGTGGGTGCCGTCCTGGAGTGTCTGCGCGAACAGCGGGGCGCCGAGCAGCGCGCCGACGGCAACCGGCAGGTAGCGCAGGGGTGTTGAGGCCGTGGTCATGACGGTGTCCACGGCGCCGGGTGCGGTGTTGCAGACGGACGGCTCGTCGGGGGTGTAGAGGTGACCTCGCGGGCATGCCGTCGCCCAGTTCTCCACCGCGTCGACGAGCTGACCGTGCTGCCGGACGGCCCAGATCGCGGCCAGGGCGGCGAGCGCGAGTGTCGTCCAGAGAGCCACGCGGTGCTGCCGCCAGGCGAGCCAGACGAGTCCCGCGGTCGGGCAGTCGGCCAGGCGGCGCATGCCGATGCGTGCGTTCATCGGGTCGGCCGGTCCTGACTGCCCCGGGAATCGGGGGCCGGGGCCTCGGCCGCGAGACCGCCGGCGATCAGCGGTGGGGTCTGCGGATTGCGCAGATAGGCCAGCAGGATTTCTTCCAGGGACGGTACGGAGGTGCTCGCGGCGCCGTCGGTGGAGAGGGGAAAACGGACCAGCGCGCTGAGCACCCGTCCGCTGCGGCGCGCCTCGATCACCGTCCCCAGCTGCGGGGGTATCTCCGGTGTGGCGGAGTCGGAACAGGTGAAGGTCATGAGGCTGTGCGCCGCCTCCACGAACTCCGTGTCGTCGGCGACGAGTACGCGTCCGCGGGCCATCAACACGACGTGGTCGCACACCAGATGCAGCTCCGAGATCGCGTGGGACGACATCACGATGGTGGTGCCGTGCTCCGCGGCGCGGGTCATGAGCACGCCGGTCAGGGCGAGACGGCGCTGGGGATCGAGATCGGCCATCGGCTCGTCGAGCAGCAGCAGTTCGGGCTGTTTGCCCAGCGCCAGGGCGAGGGCGACACAGGTGCGCTGACCGGCGGAGAGCCGGCCGACCCGAGCCCTGAGGGGTATGTCGCAGTCGTCGATGATCGCGCGGGCGTCCCTTTCACTCCACCCAGGGTTGAGCCCCCGCCCCAGGCGCAACGTCTCCGCGACGGTGAACCCCCTTTCCAGCGGGCGGTCTTGGAGCAGCACTCCGACGCGAGGCAGGACGGCGGGGGTCCCGGGGGCATGGCCGAGGACACGCAGAGTTCCCGCATCCGCAGGCCGCAGCCCGGCCGCCACGGCGAGCAGGGCGGTCTTGCCGGCGCCGTTGGGCCCGACGAGACCGACGACGCGTCCGCGGGGAACGGCGAAGTCACCGCCCCGCAGAGCCCACCCGTCCCGACCACGGAGCCCGAGGCCTAGGGCCTCAAGTGCGGGCGGGGGGCCGGTAGTTACGTCACGGTCGTAAGAGCCGCGGTCGTAGGAGCGGCTGTCGTAAGAGCCGCCGTCGTAAGAGCCGCCGTCGTGGGAGCGGCCGTCGTAAGAGCGGCCGTCGTAGGAGCCGTCGCTGTCATGGCCGCCGTCGTCATGGCCGCCGTCGTCAGGGGCACCGTCCCCGTGCGCGGCGGACGGGTCGAAGGGGTGGCTCATCGCTCCCCGATCACCGCGAGCCGACCGGCCGGGGGAAGAAGACGTCGAGTTCGGCGGCCAACAACGCGGCCACGTCCTCGCGTTCGAGTCCGCCGGCCCGGGCGGTGGCCATCCAGACGCGCAGCCCGTCCCGCAGGGGGGAGCCCGCCTCCGTGCCCGGCTGCGCGAGTGACGCCCGTACGAACGTCCCTCGCCCCTGCCGGGTGTCCACCAACCCCTCCCGCTCCAGCTCCCGATAGGCCTTCAGGACGGTGTTCGGATTGACGGCCGTCGCAGCGACCACCGCCGAGGCCGACGGCAGCATGTCGCCGGGCACGAGCTGACCGAGCCGCAAGGCCTGCTTGGTCTGCTGAATGATCTGCTGATACGGAGCCACGCCGTTGTGCCGCTCGATTCGATACTCCACGGGTCCACTATCTCACCACTAGCTGAGTAGTGGACCTGTGTTGAGCCGCCATATTTCTCGGCGCCCTCCCTCTCTGAACCATACACCGCAGCTCACTTGGCCTTTCGGTCGCGCGAACCGGTGCCGCACGGAAAGTGTTTGACACGAACGCGGCTCCCACCTAAGACTCACTCCACTAACTAGGTAGTGGACTGATCGAGGGAGCTCTGCCATGCCCACGGACACGGACCGTCCCCTGCGAACGCTGAGTGCTCTCGTCCCGGCGACCACTCGCGCGAACACGGCCGAGGTCGCCCCGGCACCACCCCCGATCCGTCCACGGACCCGGACGCGCACCACCCGCCCCCGCCCTCGCCCCCGCCCCCGCCCCCGAGTCACCGAGGCGGTCCTGCTCTGCCTGCTGGCCCTGGCGGTGCGGCTGCCGTCCTTCCACCGCCCGTTCTGGAGCCCGGACGAGGGCTACCTCGCCACACAGGCGGCGATGCTGCGCAACGGAGGTCACCTGTACGACGACGTCGTGGACCGCAAGCCGCCGCTGCTGCCATGGCTGTACGAGGCGTGCTTCGCCGTCGCGGGCAACGACAACGGACTGGCAGCGGTACGAGTCGCGGCGGTCGTTGCGCTAGGCGTCACCGCGATCCTCACCGCGCGGACGGCGAGCCGCCTGCTGGGCACCTGGGCCGCGCTGCCCGCCGGGGTGATGACGGTGGCGGCCTCCGCGGCCCTGCCCGCGCCGGACGCGATGGCCGCCACCTTCGAGATCTTCATGCTTCCCGCGACCGCGGCCGCCCTCTACTTCGGGATCAGGGGCCGCTTCCTGCTCGCGGGACTGGCCGTCGCCGTCGCCGCCCTGACCAAACAGGTCGGCTTCGCACCCCTGTTGCCCCTGATACCGCTCGCCCTCAGCGGCCCTCGGCGATGGCGGAACACGGCTGCCCTGACCGTGGGAACGGCGGCCCCCGTGACGATCTGCGCCCTCACCCTCGGAACCCACCGCTTCACCTTCTGGGTGTTTCTCTCCTCGGGTTCGTACGCGACATCACCGCTCGACGCGCTGCACGTCGCGAGCCGAGCGGCAGCCGGCCTCGGCAACCTGCTGACCGCGGTCGCCGCGGTGGCGATCCTGCTCCCGCTACTGCCCTGGCGCCGTCGTCCACACGCTCATCCGATACGGCTCCGGCGGGAGCGGACGATGTGGCCGCGAGGTGGTAGGGGTCCCGAGGCCGGGCCCTCCCGCAGCGCCGACCGTCTACTCATCGGATGGCTGCTCGCGTCGGCGATGGCGGTCGCGGTGGGCTGGCACTTCTACGGCCACTACTTCCTCCAACTCGTACCGCCCGTAGTGCTGTTGGCGCTGCGAGTGGTGGATGCGGCCTGCGGGAACCCGCTCGCCGGGCCGACGCTGCTCCGCCGCCAGGTCGCCCGGGCCGGAAGGTCGGCAACCGCTCTGGCCGTGGCGTCATGCTCCCTGCTGGCAGCCGCCTGCTGGACGACTGGCGCGTGGCAGGCACGGCCCCCGCAGATGGAGAAGTCGGTCGCGGTGGCGGCGTTCGTGCGGGACCACAGCGCGCCAGGACAGCCCGTCTTCGTATGGGGCATGCACCCCGAGACCTACTGGCTCTCCGACCGCCCTCCCTCCAGCCGCTACCTCACGGCAGGACTGCTGACGAACTTCAGCGGCGGCGGCGACGTCCGCCGCGTCGGCCCCGCCTACGCGGTCCCCGGCAGCTGGCCCACCTTCCGCCAAGAACTGACCCGCACACCACCGTGCGTCCTGGTGGACGACTCACACGGCACGCCGTACCCGCTCGCGGCCTATCCGGAACTCCGCACGCTGTTGACCGACGGCTACCGACAGGTTGCCGAGATCGAGGGGGCGCGGGTGTATCGCAGGGAGGCTTGCTGAACGGGGGTTTGAGTCGATCGTGGCCGGACTTCTGAAACGCCGAAGGCCCCGGAGTCATCCGAGGCCGGCCATAGATCACGGCTGGTCGCTGATCACTGGTCACTGGTCACTGGTCACTGGGGTTGCTGTACTGCGTTGCCGTACAGCAACGGGTCAGGGCTCCAGTGCCGCCAGGTCCTGTCGGAAGACCGTACGTGCCGCCCGGGTCGCGTCTCCGTGAGCCTGCCTGGCGGCCTGGTACTCATCTGACGTCACCGTGCATCCAGACGCGAGTGCTTCTCGAACCCGACGCAAGGAGTGGTACGAAGCGTCCACGGCTTCCGATACGTCGGTGGTCGCCGTTAGAACGAGCCGTTCTCGTGCCTCATCACACCCCGACGCCTGGAACGCCTGCCGGATCTTGGCTGCCCTCGTCTGTGGATCCGCGTAGTCCTCGTCGGCGGCCAACCGCATAGCCTCGTGCGCACGACGAAGGGCCACCAAGCAGTCCGCGTAGGTAGTTCGGCGGTCCTGCAGCCTGTTGTCCCTGACGGTCCGCCGCCACCGCAAGTGCTCGCCCGCCAGCGTCGCCCCGATCCCGAGCACCGCTCCAAGCGCTGTCCCGACAAGCGTTCCCCACTCCACGCGGAGGATCGTGCCACAAGGCTCCGCCTCACGGCCTCTCCCCCGGGCTCTCAATGCCGGCATCAACCACGCATCGCTCCGCAGGAGTTGTGTGCGCTTCCCAACTGTGGGGGTGGGGTGGTGGCACTCGTACGGAGGCGTTCACCTGCGTTCAAGGTCGGCTGGTCGCCGAGATGGTTTGGCCCCTTGGCTCCTTCTGAACGGCGGTAAACGTGGCTGAATGAGACGGAAACTGAGACGGGCCCCGGGTGCCGGCACCGTAGGGTCTTGGGAATCACCATCAAGTTCGGACCGGCCTACGCCGTCAGGGAGTGACCATGTCGAGTGGCCTGGAGCTACAGCCAGGGGACACTGTCCTGGTAATTGATGGCCCCTTCGCGCAGCTCACGGGGCGGTGCGCGCGGTTGACCAGGAGCGCCACCGCGTACAGCTGATTGTGTAGATCTTCGGAGACGACACTGGTATCGATGTACCTCTCGACGCGGCCGAGAGGCTACCCGACGTCTGAGTGCTGTCCCTCAGCTCGGGAAGCTGCGTTCATGCGGGGGCGCTTCGATCACTGACCTGGGCGTATAGCTGCGTCGCGTCATCGTCAGCCTCGACTGGAGTCACCGTGATTTCCCACTGTTCCCCGTCTCAACTGGTGCGCCTGCGGTGCGGTTGCCCGGCACCCCGCACAGCTGCACTTTCTGATCCGTAGCTCTATATCGGTGAGGCGCTGACGGTCAAAGAGGTCACTCTGAAGCCTCTGAGGGGCGTCGCTCGTCGGGAGTTGCTCTGGTTGCTTTACTTAGTTGCTGTATGGCGTGAGCGGCACGATACGCGCGGGCAAGGTTTTTGCGGCTGATCAAAGTGTGCGGGTGAGCGTCGCCGAACACCTGTTTACGCTGAGCCAAGGTGGCCTCGTACAACGGGATCGCCCGCCTTAGATCCCCCGCCGACTCGTAGCCGAAAGCGAGGTTGTTGCGGCTGGCCAGGGTGTAGGGGTGGGTGTCACCCAGAACCTGCTCGCACTGGGCGAGGGTCGCCTCGTACAGCGGGATCGCCCGCCCCAGATCCCCCGCCGCCCGGTACGCACCGGCGAGGTTGTTGCGGCTCGTCAGGGTATCGGGATGAGTGTCACCCAGTACCCGTTCACGCTGGGCCAAGGTGGCCTCGAGTAGCGAGATTGCCCGCTCCAGATCGCCTGCCGCAAGATAGGCGCTGGCGAGGTTGCAGCGGGTGCTCAGGGTCCCAGGGTGGGTATTGCCTAGGACGTGCTCAGCCTGGGCGAGGGTCGCCTCGTACAGCGGGATCGCCCGCCCCAGATCCCCCGCCGACTGGAAGGCGTAGGCGAGGTTGTTGCGGCTTTGCAGGGTGTCGGGGTGGGTGTCACCCAGAACCTGCTCACGCTGGGCCAAGGTGGCCTCATACAACAGGACGGCCCGCCCCAGATCGCCCGATGACTCGTAGGCACTGGCGAGGTTGTTGCGGCTGATCAGCGTGTGCGGGTGGGTGTCACCCAGAATCTGCTCACGCTGGGCCAAGGTGGCCTCATACAACGGGATCGCCCGCCCCAGATCCCCCGCCGACTGGAAGGCGTAGGCGAGGTTGCTGCGGC